>JAFECY010000150.1 GCA_018241865.1 Pseudomonadota bacterium
ACGATGTGCAGCAACGCCACCGCCAAGATAAAGCCGCCGAAGAACCAATTGGCGACGTAGATATGCGACACCTTGCGCTTCAACAACGTGCCGAAAAACACCACCGCATACGACACCCAAACGATGGCGAGCAGAATATCAATCGGCCATTCCAGTTCGGCGTATTCCTTGCCTTGCGTCATACCCATCGGCAGCGTAATAACGGCAGCGACGATCACTGCTTGCCAACCCCAGAACGTGAACGCGGCCAAGCCGTCGGAGAACAGGCGAGTCTGACATGTCCGCTGCACCACGTAATACGAGGTGGCAAACAGGCCGCAACCGCCGAAGGCAAAAATCGCGGCATTGGTGTGCAATGGCCGTAATCGACCGTAACTCAGCCAAGCAATGTCGAAATTCAGCGCCGGCCATGCGAGTTGGGCGGCGATGAACACCCCCACCAGCATGCTCACCACGCCCCAGACCACCGTCGCCATGGCGAATTGCCGGACGACCTTGTAGTTATAGTCAAGCGCTCTATTCACGAGCCTTCTCCCAATACGACGTAAATAACCGCGAGGTTACGCGGAACAGACAGAAAAAACTTTGATATGCATCAAAGTGCCGAAAATCAACTCCCACTCTCAGAGCCCGGATGATGGTTTTTCGCCTCTTCTGGGCGGTCATCATCCTGCAGCACCCGCAAAGCCGGGCCGACCATGTCGTCGAACTGACCACTGTCGGACATGCGAAAGAATACCCAAATCGCCAGAAAAACGATGGCAATACTGAGCGGGATCAATAAATACAGCGCTTCCATGTGTTGTCTTGTCACGAGTGTGCCGGTAGTCGCCGCAGGCGCAAGGCATTGAGCACCACCAGCGCCGAACTCAGCGCCATCCCTACCCCCGACAGCCAAGGGCTGAGCAATCCCAACGCGGCGGCGGGGATCGCCAGCAAATTGTACAGCGTGGCCCAAGTCAGGTTTTGACGCACCACGCGCATCGCCCGCGTTGCCGTGGCGGCGGTATCGACTAACGAACCCAGCCGGCCGGACAAGAGCACCGTATCGGCATGCGTTTGCGCCAACGCTGCGCCGCTACCCATGGCAAAGGACACATCCGCAGCGCGCAGCACGGCAGCATCGTTGATGCCATCCCCCACCATCGCGACCACCGCCCCGCCCTGCTGCAATGCCTGCACGAAATCGAGCTTCTGCGCCGGCAGATGGTCGCCGTGCGATGCGGCGATACCCAGCGCAGTAGCGACGCGCTGTGCGCTGTGCTGGCGGTCGCCGCTCAAGAGGACCACCTGCTTGCCCTGTCGTTGGAAATACCGCACCACTTCGATCGCATCGGCACGCAGCGCGTCGGCTAGCTCGAAGCGCGCCAGCCACGCACCGTCCGCGCCCAAATACACCGTGCTGCTCACTTGCGCTGCTTCATCCGCGTCGCTGACCGATGATAGCCCGGCCAATTCGGCGACAAAGGTACGACTGCCAAGCCGATAACGCCGGCCATCGATCATGCCTTCCATGCCGCTGCCCGCCGTGTGGCGACAGTCGGATGTGCGTGACGTGGAAGCTGCGGCAATCTGTGCCGCCGCTGTGATGGCTCGCGCCAGCGGGTGCGCGCTGCCGATTTCCAAGCTGGCGGCAATGCCGAGGCAGACAGGTTCCGGCAATGCGCCCAAGATTTGCACGCGCTGCAAAACCGGCCGGCCTTCTGTCAGCGTACCGGTTTTGTCAAAGATGACGTGCGTCGCGCGATGCAGCGTTTCCAGCACATGGCCTTGCACCACCAGCACACCGCGCCGCAGTAGGCTATCGCTAGCCGCCGCCAGTGCGGTTGGCGTCGCCAGCGACAGCGCGCAAGGGCAAGACACCACCAACAAGGCGATGGCAATCGACCAAGCGCGTGTCGGTTCGATCATGTACCACAGCGCGAACACCAACACGGTTAACAACAGCAAACCGGCGACGAACCAAGCTGCCACCTTATCCGCCCACATGGCCAATTGCGGCTTGCCCATGCCGGCTTGCTCGATCAGTCGCACCAGATTCGACAAGGTGCTATCACGCGTTGTTTTCGTCACCCGTAACAGCACCGCTTGGCTGACGTTGATCGCGCCGCCAAGCAGCGTATCGCCGGCGCGCATATGTTGCGGTCG
The DNA here is from genome assembly GCA_018241865.1 of Pseudomonadota bacterium. Lineage (GTDB taxonomy): Bacteria > Pseudomonadota > Gammaproteobacteria > Burkholderiales > Burkholderiaceae_D > Paucimonas. Next base: position 2,149 of record JAFECY010000150.1, read on the forward strand.
GCTTTCGCCGGTCAGTAGCGACAAATCCAGTTCGGCTTCGCCGGCAAGTAGGATGCCGTCGGCGGCGATCGCTTCGCCCGGTTTGACCATGATGACATCGCCGACTTGCAACTGCGCCGGTGCGATCGTTTCGGTGTCGTAACTAGATGGGTAGCGCGGTAGGTGCGTGGTTGCCGGCGGCAAGGCATGTTGTAATCGCTCCAACGAAGCGGCGGCCTTGCGGCGCGACTGCAGCTCCAGATAGCGACTACCCAGCAGCAAGAAAATGAACATCGTGACCGAATCGAAATACACATCGCCGCTGCCACGCCAAGTCGCCACGGCGCTGCCGACAAACGCCGCTGCGATGCCCAGCGCAACCGGCACATCCATGCCGGCACGTCGATTTCGCACGTCATGCCACGCACCGCGAAAGAACGGCAGCGCCGAATAACACACCGCCGGCACAGTCAACAGCAAACTAGCCCAGCGCAGCAACGCGGCCATCTCGGCATCGAGGTCGGTGGCGAAATAAGTCGGCGCCGCGTACATCATCACCTGCATCATGCACAGTCCGGCGACGAACAGTTGTCGGAACAATGTCTTGCCGGCTCGGCGCAATTGCGCCTCATGTCGCGCCGGGTCGTAAGGATAGGCACGATAGCCGATGTCACGCAGCGCGCGCAGGATGTCGCTGGTCTTGCAACGCGAGCGATCCCAGCGCGCGTGTAGTTTTTCGGTGGCGACGTTGAGTGCAGCGCTCTGCACGCCGGGCAAACGCGTCAAGCGGCGTTCGATCAGCCAGACGCAAGCGGCGCAGCGTATGCCTTCGACTGAAAAAGATGCCTCGCCGTCTGCCGCGCCGCCATCGTCATCGTTTGGTGCGTCGTATAGCAGCAGTTCCGGCGGCGTCAGCGTATCTAACTCGGTCTTATCCGCATAGCTCGACCGTTCGCGATAATAATCGTCGAGTCCGGCCGCGACGATAGCTTGTGCGACCGCCTGACAACCGGGGCAACACATGTTTTGCGCATGGCCGTCGATCTCGACTTGCCAATGCGCGTCGGCCGGTAGCGGCAAGCCGCAATGGAAGCATTCTACCGACAGTGGCATCACGGCATTCATGGATGCCCACCTCCCGGCGGCGTCAAACAAAAAGCCGCCAGCCAACCGATATCGACTCCATGCACCGCGCGCAGCATTCCGACCACGCCAAACAGCAGCACCACCAAACCGCCGATTAAACGCACGCTGCGTATCTGCATCGTTTCGCGCAGTCGCGCACCGAATGCACCCAACGCCAGCAACATCGGCAAAGTGCCTAGACCGAAAGCCAGCATGGTGAGCGCACCACCGCTCGCCGAACCGCTCAGCGCCGCCGTCAGCAAAGCGCTATACACCATGCCGCATGGCACCCAGCCCCACAGTCCGCCCAGCGCCAACGCTTTGCCGAGGTGATCGACTGGCAATAAATATTTCAAGAGAAATTGCACGCGCCGCCACAGCAATGCGCCAAGCGATTCCAGTCGCACCAAGCCGCGCCAGACATCCATCAAATACAAACCGAGCGCAATCAACATCAAATTAGCCAGCCAGTACAAGGCGATCTGGAACGACGACAGGCCGGACAAGGTACGGACGCCGTCCGCTAAACCGCCGGCCAACGCGCCGGCCAACATATAACTACTGATGCGACCGATGTTGTAAGCGAGGATGCGTAACGTGTTGTCCAGCACCAGCGCCCGAGCCTGATTACCCGCCACGGTCACCGCTACCGGAAAAGGTCGGCGCGTCGGTGTCGAGGCCGTGAAAGCGCCGACGATGCCACCGCACATGCCGATGCAATGCACACTGCCGAGCAGACCGACCATGAAGATCGGGAAAAACGCCCCGCTCATCGCGCCGCCCTCCTCAGATGGTTTTCGAGTAACGCTGCGGCTCGATCCGTATCGTTTTTGGTGCGGCCGCCAGATAACGGTCGAACGCCATGCAGATATTGCGGATCAGAAGTCGGCCTTTCTGCGTGACCGTCAGCCAGTCCGGCTCGATGACGAGCAAGCCATCTCGTTCCATTTCGCGCAAGCTGGTCAGCTCGGCCGCGAAATACTGGGCAAAGGTGATCGGGTAGCCTTGTTCGATAGAGGCGATCGACAATTCGAAATTGCACATCAACATTTGAATGATGAAACGTCGCAGTATATCGTCCATGCTGAGCTTGATGCCGCGCTCGATCGGTAATTCATTGTTGTCGAGGCGGTCGTAGTAAGCATCGAGTGTTTTGACGTTTTGGCTGTAAGTTGCCCCAACCGCGCCAATCGCCGACACACCGCAAGCGATCAGGTTGGCATCGGCATGGGTCGAATAGCCTTGAAAATTGCGATGCAACAGCCCTTGCCGTTGCGCCACGGCCAGACTGTCGTCCGGTTTGGCGAAATGATCCATGCCGATATACACATAACCGGCCTCGTTCAACCGTCGTATGCACAAGCCGAGCATATCGAGTTTGGCGTCGGCACTGGGCAAATCTTCTTCTGCAATGCGCCGCTGCGGCTTGAACACATGCGGCATATGCGCGTAGTTGTAGATGGCGATGCGATCTGGATCGGCGGCAATCACTTTAGACAGCGTTTGCGCCATCGTCATGACGTTTTGCTTTGGTAAGCCATAGATCAGATCCACGCTGATCGAATGGAATCGCGCCTCGCGCGCCGCTTGGATTGCCTCCAAAGTTTGGCTTTCCGGCTGGATGCGATTGACGGCTTTCTGCACCTCGGGATCGAAATCCTGCACGCCCAAGCTCAAACGGTTGAAGCCGAGTCCGCGCAAATTGTGGATGCGCTGCGGCGAAACCGTGCGCGGGTCGATCTCGATCGAATATTCACCGACCTCGTCGGGCGCAAACACGAAGCAGTGACGCAGATGCGCCATCAATTCGATCAACTGTTCGTCGGAAAAATACGTCGGCGTGCCGCCGCCGAAATGCAATTGTTCAACGTGGTTGATGCCCGCCAGCAGATTGCCCTGCATCGCGATTTCGCGTTTCAGATAAGCGAGATAAGTCGCCGCCTTGCTGCGATCTTTGGTGATGATTTTATTGCAGGCGCAGTAGTAGCAAAGGTTGGCGCAGAACGGAATGTGCAAATACAACGAGAGCGGCGAACGGCCGCCGCGCGTGCGTATGCCGGCGACGGCCTGGAGGTAATCGGCGTAATCGAATTCATCGGAAA
>JAFECY010000151.1 GCA_018241865.1 Pseudomonadota bacterium
GGTGATACTGCGCCTGATTTTGAACAAGATTCCACGATCGGCAAAATCAAATTCCATGAGTGGGCAGGCGATTCTTGGGTGATTTTGTTTTCGCATCCGGCGGATTTCACGCCGGTTTGCACCACCGAGCTTGGCCTGACTGCCAAGCTCAAGGGTGAATTCGATAAGCGTAACGTCAAAGCCATTGCGCTGTCGGTCGATGCAGCCAACCAGCATCTGCAATGGATCAAGGATATCGAGGAAACCCAGAAAACTGTCGTTGGTTTTCCGATCATTGCCGATGCCGACAAAAAAGTATCGCAACTGTACGACATGATTCACCCGAACCAATCGGAAACCGTGACCGTACGTTCGCTGTTCGTGATTGATCCGAAGAAAAAAGTTCGTCTCATCATCACCTACCCACTCAGTACCGGTCGTAATTTCGATGAAGTGCTGCGCGTGGTCGATGCGTTACAGCTAACCGATGGTTATAACGTCGCAACGCCAGGTAACTGGCGCGATGGCGATGATGTGATTATCCCGTTGTCGATTCAGGATGAAGCTGTACTCAAACAGAAATATCCGAAGGGTTACACTGCGTCGCGTCCGTATTTGCGCCTGACGCCGCAACCGAACAAGTAATTTGTTCCGGCAGTAAATAAAACGCCCGCAGATGTGCAATTGCGGGCGTTTTTATTTGGCTACGATCAATCAAGCTGTTTTCAGCAATCGAGCAATGTCGCGGGCAAAATAAGTGAGCACGCCGTCAGCCCCCGCACGTTTGAAAGCCAGCATGGCTTCCATCATGGTTTTGTCGTGGTCGAGCCAGCCGTTTTGCGCGGCTGCCTTAATCATCGCGTATTCGCCACTGACCTGATAGGCAAAGGTTGGCACTCGGAATTCCTCTTTCACCCGACGCACGATGTCGAGATATGGCATGCCGGGTTTGACCATCACCATGTCGGCACCTTCGGCGATGTCGAGCGCGACCTCGCGCAAAGCCTCGTCACCGTTGGCGGGATCCATCTGGTAGGTCGCCTTACTGCCTTTGCCGAGGTTGGTGGCGGAACCGACTGCATCGCGGAAGGGGCCGTAAAAAGCCGAGGCATATTTGGCCGAGTAAGCCATGATGCGCGTATGAATGTATTGCTGATCCTCCAGCGCGGTGCGAATGGCACCGATGCGGCCATCCATCATGTCGGATGGCGCCACAATATCAACACCCGCTTGTGCTTGAGTGAGCGCCTGCTTAACCAATAGCGCGCTGGTTTCATCGTTCAACACATAGCCATTGGCATCCATCACACCATCTTGGCCGTGGCTGGTGTACGGGTCGAGCGCGACATCAGTCAGCACACCCAGCTCGGGAAAGCGCTCTTTCAGGGCGCGCACGACGCGCGGCACGAGGCCGTCGGGGTTGGTGGCTTCGATGCCGTCGGCAGTTTTCAAGCTGGCATCGATGACCGGGAACAGTGCCAGCACCGGAATGCCGAGCGTCACGCACTCCTCGGCGACCGGCAGCAAGAGGTCGAGCGACAGCCGTTCGACGCCGGGCATCGAGGCCACGGCTTGGCGCTGCTTATGGCCATCGAGGATGAATACCGGGTAGATCAAATCAGCGGAGGTAAGTACATGCTCTCGCATCATGGCGCGAGAAAAGCCATCTTTACGCATACGGCGCATGCGAATGGCGGGAAAGGCGGCAGGGAAACGGGCAGTCGGCATGAGGACAATCCTGTTGAATAAATTTTCAAACGAAATGCAAAAAATAATGAACCTTTTGGCGACAGGGAGTTCATATGCAAAGGTGATGTATTTCGCCTCCCGCTTCTCCTCCCTGAGCGGGGCCTGTCGTGGCAAAACGATTAGGCGTTGCCGCCCTGAAGATATCCCCCTTTCTTCAGGGCTTTTTTTCGTCCGTCAATTCCGCTTCGTCCGGCATGTCAGTCGCGCCATGCAAATTCAGCAATGCCAGTATTTTCGCATCCGCCTCTTCTAGGCCTTGCCGTTTCAGCGCCGAAAACATCTGGACGGTAAATGGAAATGCTTGACCGTCCTCATCGACGTAGCTTTTCAACAAAGTCTGCGCCTGACGCAAAGCATGGGCTTGCTCGTTACGGTTCAGTTTGTCAGCCTTGGTTAGGATGCAGTGGATCGGTTTGCCGGTCGGAGCAAACCACTCCAGCATTTGGATATCTAGGTCGGTGAAAGGTCGGCGCGAATCGACGATCAGGATCAGCGCCGCCAGTTGTTCCCGGCGTTGCACATAATCGCCTAGCAATTCCTGCCAGTGATGTTTGGCCGAACCGGAGACTTCCGCATAGCCGTAACCGGGCAGATCGACCAGTAGGGCACGAATTTCATCGACCCGGGTGGCGTCTTTGCGGTGCTGGCCGACGTGGGCGCCGCCGATCGAGAAATAATTGATATGTTGCGTGCGGCCGGGTGTTTTCGAGGCAAACGCCAGTTTTTTCTGGTTGCACAGGATATTGATTGCGGTCGATTTGCCGGCGTTGGATCGGCCGGCGAAGGCGATTTCAGGGACTTGCGTTTTGGGCAAATCGCGCAGGTGATTCACCGTGGTGAAAAAGCGGGCTTGCCAGAGGAGGGACATGGTATGAGCGGAAAATGCGGCAAAGGTATGCGCGAAGGGGCGAAAATGACGGAAAGCTATTGTACAATACGGAGTTTGCTGAGGCTCCGGCCTTCGCCAGAATTCTATTCAATATCAAGTCTCAGGGTGTTTGCATGAATCGAGTGTTTTCCCCAATTTTGAAATCTGTGTGCCTTGCGGCACTGGCTTTGTCTTCGCTGACATATGCGGCCGAAGGTGAGCATGCCGCCGCCAAGAAGGTCGATCCGGCCAAGGGCGAAGCGATTTATAGCGCCGGCATTCCGGCCAACAACGTCGCCGCCTGCGTAGCTTGTCATGGCGCTGCCGGCAATTCCACCATCAGTCAGAATCCGAAGCTGGCCAGCCAGCATGAAGCCTATATTTATAAGCAATTAGGCGAATTCAAAGATGGCAAGCGCAACAATGCCGTCATGGGTGCGATTGCTAAAGGTTTGAGCGACGACGACATGAAAAACATCGCCGCCTACTTGAATGCGCAAGCGCTGAAACCGGGGGCTGCTAAGAACAAGGACACCATCGATCTCGGCAAGAAAATTTATCGCGCCGGTGTTGCCGAGAAAAACGTTCCCGCTTGCGCTGGCTGTCACGGACCGAACGGCGCTGGCATTCCTGCTCAGTTCGCCCGCCTCGGCGGTCAGCATCAGGATTACACCATCGCACAACTGGACGCATTCCGCGCAGCGGGGTTCAAGACGGTGCCGGCTGGTGTGACGCCGCGCAAGAATAGCCCGCAAATGATCGCTATCGCCGGTCGTTTGTCGGATGATGAAATCGGCGCAGTGGCCGACTATATCGCCGGCCTTAAGTAAAATCAGCCGACCTCAAATAATAAAAACGAGGACAGAGCAAAACGAATAAAGGGGGTGGCGCAAGCCGCCCCTTTTTACTTTGATCGAGAACATGGATACCACCACTTCGGGACTTGAATTGAATACGCGCCGTCGCTGGCTGGCCGATGCGGTCGAGTTGGTGTCGTCGATGCGTTTCGCCATCAGTTTGCTGTCGATCATCGCCATCGCGTCGGTGATCGGCACAGTCATGAAGCAGAACGAGCAATTGCCGAACTACGTCAACCAGTTCGGGCCGTTCTGGTTCGAGGTATTCAACAAGCTCGGCCTGTATGCGGTGTATTCGGCGTGGTGGTTCCTGCTGATTATGGCGATTTTGGTGACATCGACCTCGCTGTGCATCATCCGCAATGCACCGAAGATGATGAAAGACATGCGTAGCTGGCGCGAGAATGTGCGCGAACAATCGCTCCGTAATTTTCATCACAAGGCCGA
>JAFECY010000152.1 GCA_018241865.1 Pseudomonadota bacterium
GAAACCGAGCGGGCCGTGGTGGATGACATGATGCAGGTGAATCTTCATCTTGCCCATCGCCTCTTCCAGTTTGCTGTCCGATTCCATGCCGGAGGTGAAGCAATCGGCATTGAAGCCGATCGTCATGTCGTGTTCGGTGCGGAAAATGCCGCGTTTGGTCTTGACGTCGGACACGGTCAACAGCGGACTGGCCGCGGTCAGATCGGCGATGCCGGTGTTCAGCCTTTTTTCGATCTGGCTACCGGCATACCAAGCAGCGCCAACATAGCCCGCCGCGCCCAACGCGATCACACCAACTGGAATGCCCAACAGTAATTTCTTGTTCATGACTCCCCTCTCGTTTTATCTCATAGACCGGAGCAGATTCCGGGCTTGCCATAATGACACAAAATCCCGTGAAAAGGCCACCACGGGCGGAGCCGGCTTGGTCGTTCCGTCACCGCTTCAGAACAGGCTGGCCGACGCAGGCTGCCGCGCCCGGCATGAACATCGACACGCCTCGCAAAATAAAAGCTGCCCGCCCGCATTCCCCCAATATAATGCCCGGCAAAGGCGACGCATCGAAACGCCTGTCGTGATCGTCAACAACACCACAATGCCTTATCTTGCCCAGAGGAGAAACCATGACCAATCCGTATTCCGCCACCACCGTTGACCTGTCGGAGCCGCTCGCCGGTGATGATGAAACCTACGAACCGAAAATTTTTGCCGTCAACGGCCGCATCGGTCGCCTGCGCTATCTGGCTTATTCTTTTGGCGTGATGATTCTCTTGATGCTGGCGCTGGGTGTGCTCGTTGGCTTGGCCGCCCTCGTTCTCGGCAAGGGCGCCGCCGTCGCAATGGGGTTTCTAATCTATATCCCGATGATCGCCGTGACGTTCATCATGGCGAAAAGACGATTGAACGACCTAGACCAATCCGGCTGGCTCTCGCTGCTCTCGTTGGTGCCCCTCGTGAATGCTATTTTCGGGCTTTATCTCATCTTCGCTCCCGGCACCAAAGGTAGCAACAGCTACGGCCCGCCGCCGGTACAAAACTCGACCAGTGTCATCATGCTTAGCCTCATCTTCCCGCTGGTGTTCGTGTTCGGCGTTCTGGCCGCAATCGCCATTCCTGCGTACCAGCAATACACTGTGCGCGCCAAGGCCAAGGCTGCCCTACAAGCCCCGACACCCGCTGCCGAGACCAGCGAGCAAGGCGGTAAATCCGACGACTAATACGCGCTACAAACGCCCGCTTTCTTTAATGTCGAGATAGCGGTTGACCAACGTCATGCTGAGCCGCTCCGGCGTGATGTCGATCAGTTGATCGGCACGCACGCCGAGCCGCTTGATGGCGTCGGCGCGTTGCGCCAGATAATGCGCGGCGGCGGATTGGCGCAGCGCGTCGTCGAAGCGACGCACCGGCGCATCGGCGGCGGCGTCGAGGATTTTTTCACGCAAGCTGGCGCACATCACCAGATGTCGCGCCGACAGCAGTTCGCAGGCATCGCGCATGGCTTGGTCATCTTCATCGCGCAGATTGGTGATGATGACGACGAAGGCACGCTTGTGCAGCCGGTGCAATAAGTTGCCGGCCGCCAGCGTGTAATCGGGCGCGACTTCGCCAGCCTGCAGATCATAGACGCCGGTCAGCAAACGATCGAGGCCAGCCCGGCCTTTGTGCGGACTGATCCAGCGCGTCTCGCCGCCGAAGCTCATCAGGCCGATCGCGTCGCCCTGCTTCTGCGCCAAAAACCCGAGCGTCAACACCGCGTTCAGCGCATGGTCGAAATGGCTGGTGACGCCATCTTTCGCCAACATGCGGCGACCGGTGTCGAGCAAAAACACCACTTGTTGATCGCGTTCTTCCTGATATTCGCGGCTGATCGGTTTTTGCTGGCGCGCGGTGGCTTTCCAGTCGATTGCGCGCAGGCTGTCGCCCTGACGGTATTCACGCAACTGGCGGAAGTCGGTGCCTTCGCCGCGCCGCCGCTTGCGGATCGCGCCGGCGGTGGGCGAGCGGCGGTCGGTCGCGCTCAAAACGTGGCCGAGCAATTTGGAAAAATCTGGAAAGACTTTGACCGTATCAGCCGCACCGATGCGCCAGTTGCGCCGCCACAGGCCGAGCGCGGAATCGACCCGCACGTGCGCCGAGCCGAAGACGGCGTCGCCACGCCGGTCAGGACACAAGCGATAGGTGAGCGCGACATACGCGCCGGGGGCGATGCGGCTGGCGTGCGGCAAACCTGCCATACGCCAAGCGGTCGGGTAGTCGTCGAAAGTTTCTACTTGCAATGCGCGCGCGCCTTCGTTGTGCAGGGTGAGCGTCGCGTCGCGCCAGACATCGACCGGCCAGACTCCGGCCAGCTTGCGCTCGATGCGCAACGACGGCGTCCGGCGCACCGACCACAGATCGGCCAGCGCGAGCAGCAGCAAGGCCAAGCCGCCGCCCTGCCACCAAGGCAGCAGGGACGGCCACTGGCTCGCTGCGAAACCCAGCAGCGTCCAGCAGGCGACCGCCAGCAACAGGCGCGACGCGGGAATCATGCGCGCGGCGCGGGGACTTGCTCGATCAAATTCGCCAGCAATGCATCGCTGGAGAGGCCGTCCAGTTCGCTTTCCGGCGACAGCGCGACGCGATGACGCAACACCGGCAGCACCGCGTCTTTGATGTCGGCCGGCGTGACGAAATCGCGCCCAGCCATCAAGGCAACCGCACGCGCAATGCGAATCAGCGCAATGCTGCCGCGCGGTCCTGCGCCGATTTCGATGCCGGGCCAATCGCGGGTGGCGCGCACCAGTCGCACCGCATACGTGGCGACGGCATCATCGACGCGCACTTGCGCCACCACTTGCTGCAGCGTGATGATGGTAGTGGGTTTAATCAGCGTGCTGACCGTGCCGACATCGAGCGCATCGCCGACACTGTTGTCAGTCACCATTTTCAGCAGCGCGGTTTCTTCGGCCTCGCTCGGGTAATCGATCTTTACCTTCACCAGAAAACGGTCGAGCTGCGCTTCCGGCAACGGATACGTGCCTTCGTTTTCCAGCGGATTCTGCGTCGCCAACACCATGAAGGGCGCGGCCAGTTGATGCGATTCGCCCTCGATCGTGACCTGCCGCTCTTGCATCACTTCCAGCAGCGAAGATTGCGTTTTTGCCGGTGCACGATTGATCTCGTCGGCCAATAGTAGATGCGTAAACACCGGCCCTTTGCGCACGCTGAAGCTTTGATTTTTCATGTCGAACACCGAGTGGCCCATGACGTCGGCCGGCATCAGGTCGGGCGTGAACTGGATGCGCGAAAAGCTGCCGGCGAAAGTCTTGGCCAGCGCCTTGACCAGCAAGGTCTTGCCGAGTCCCGGCACGCCTTCGATCAACACATGACCACCGGCCAGACAGCAGGCCAGCACTTGATCGACCACGGCATGCTGACCGACCACCACGCGGCGGATTTCTTCGCGCATGCGACGGATGATGTCGGCGGCTTGCTGCAAGTGTTCGGGCGCAAGGCTGGAGGCGGTAGTTGGTGTGGCGGAAGTGGCGGATGCGCTGTTATCGCTCATGGAATTTCCTCAATCGTTGCAGGGTGTGAATTTGACGGGTGAATTCTGCGGGGATGTGCGACGCTGGTCGGTGCAGCGCCAACACCAGTTCAGCACTCGACAGCCGCACCGTTTCCGCCAGAAGGCGGATTTGTTCTTGCGGCTCTAGGCGTTGCAGTTCCGGCGCGCGCCGCTGCAGCAGCTTGTTGGTGGCGGCGCGCGTCGCGTTCAGCAATATCTCGCGACCGCCCGGCACTTTCCACAACCAGCGGCCACTGGCGTCGATGTGTTCGAGCAGCGAGCGGCGTTCGTCATCGGGGTCGGGCAAGAGCGGGCCGAAGCGGCGCAATGCCACCCAGAACGACAGCAGCAACAGGCAAGCGATACCGATCAAGCCAGCCTGATAATTCGCCCACAAGCTGCGGTACCACCTAGGCATTTCCATGCCCTGCACGATAACGAAAGCACCCGCTTTGCCATCGGCGGCGGTAGGCAACTTGGCCAAGCTCAACAGCAGTTCGGCGTGATCGTATTTGCGTAGGCTGGCGTTGCTGAAAAAATTGTCGGTCAGCAGCACCACTTGGCCGCGCCCTTCGCGATAGATGCGTACAAATTGGCCGGCCTCATCTGCCAAACTGTAATCGGGATTCTCCTTGCCGAGCTCGTTACGCATGCGCAACCAACCTTTTTCCAATTGCAGGGCGTAGCCTGTATCGGGAAAACCGATCAAGGTGAACTCTTTTTGGGCCGGCTTGCCTTTGCTGACCTCCGCTTGCTGCGGCTTTGCTGTTTGGTCTTCGCAATCGCATTCGTACTGGCTCTTGAGCACGACACCGTAGCGCTTGCCGATTGGATCGAGTTCGTCACGGTCAGCATCGGTACGCCGATCTTTCTTGTGATCCGGCGCGCTTTTTTCATCGAATCTGCCATAGCGGGGACGCAAGATCAGTGTATTGCCGCGCTGTACCCAAGCCAGCAATGTGCTGGCGTCCTGCTGATTCATGGTGCCGATATTTTCTGGAATAATCAGCGTGCCAGCCGGCAGTGGATGGAGCAAAACATCGCGCAGCACCGGCTCGACCTTGACCGTATAACCATGCTGCGTCAGCAAGCGCGTGGCTGCCAACATCGGATTCTGGCGCGCTTCTTTCGAGGTATGCCAGCGCGCCTGCCAGCCTTTCTCGAAAGTGTCGAACCACCACCACGTGCCGATGGCGAGCAACAAAGCGCCGAGCGTATAGACCAAGGTTTCGCGCAATGACCAGTTCATGATTGCTCCGCCTCTGCTGCCGCCGGCGCAAATGTAACTTGCCAATCGACACAGATCGCTTCCAGTGCGGCATCGTCCGGCCAGTGATTGCCGTAGGCACCGCCCAGCCACAAGCCAGTCGCATCGGCGGTCACACGCACACGACTGGCATCGAGCCGGCCGTTGGTGTTGGCACGATTGGCCAGCCGCAGACAATCGTTTTCGGTGGCGCCCTTGGTCAATAGCAAGCCGTCTTCATTGGCAAGCCGCGACAGGGTGGCGCGATACAGCAAGGCCAACGCGGCGCGCTGGCGGCCTTCCCGCCACAAGCGCCGCACGGCGGCAGGCACATCGGGCGGCAAACTCTCCGGCCGAATGTCGAGACCGGCGATTTCCGTCGCGGTTTGTGGGCGCGCGCGCGGCAACAGCGCGCCAAGTTGATCGCGGTAGCGGTACAACAACCAAGCGGCGAAACACAGTGCGGAAGCGATCAACAGCAGCTTGACGATTTCGGCCAAGCCGGTGAGATCGGGCAGCGGATCGCGGCCTTTCCATTCACCGGGTTCGGGACGCTTCTTGCGCTGCCACGCTTCGACGCACTGATAGTTGCGCAAATCGGCGCTGTCAAATAATTGCGCAACCTCTTTGCGCAAGCGTTGTTGTTGCGCGTCGTGTGCCGGCAACCAACCTTCGTTTTTACTCGCCGCCCACGGTGGTGCGGTGCAGTGATTAAGATCGGCTGCAGTATCGGCCGCTGCCGGCATCGGCTGCGCCAACCACAACGCCAACACTGTCAACGGCAACCAAGCCATGAATGCGCGCAAGCCGGCGCGCACCGTTTTTGTCGGCGGTTGAATCTGACGCAACATGATTTCGATGTCCCAAGCTTCCAGCGTGGCGCGTCGGTTGAGGTAAAGCGTAAAGCCGCAAGCAACGTAGATCGGCCCGATGATACCGACGCCAATGCCATAGCCAGCAAAGCTGATGAGCACCGCCCATGTCGAAAATTCGTCGAGAGTTTTCCCTGTCAATAAAGCAAAGGGATTCATGGTATTGCCATCGCTGACGAAAAAACCGATAAAGGCAAACAGACCGAGCTGCAATACGACTTCCAGATGCGCGCAGACCACGCCGAACCAATACGCCGCGCGCGCCGTGCCATCCTTGCCGAGTGCCTTGCGCCGCTCGGCTGCGACCTTGCCGCGCGCACCTTCGAGTTGCCAGATCGGCTGATACAAACTGCGACCAGCGGCGAAAGGGCGCCACCAAGTCAACAGGCGAAACCAACCGCCGCCCAGTTGCGTCGGCCAAGCACGCACGGCGTCTTGCCAGCGCACCGGCTCGCCGAACACGGCACGTGCAAGGATGTACAGCGGCGCGCGTTCCAGCAGCGGCCGCAGCCACCAAGCGACGATCATCATCAACACGGTGTAATCGGGATCGTACAGCGCGACGCCGCAGCACAGCGCCAGCAGCGGCAGCCACAACGCCAACCATGCCGCATAGACGCTGCCGGCATGCGCGCGCAGCAGACCGAAACCGAGATCGAGCGCCTGAGAGTTAGGGCGCGGATGCAGATCGAGTTCGAGCTTGTCGAGTTGCATCAACGCTCCCGCCGACCGGCGAACAGGAAGAAGCCGATGACCAGCGTCCAACAGACACCGCCCACCGCGAATTTGGTGGCCGGCGTAATGGCGCTACTGGCCGACCAGAAAGCCTCAAAGAAAGCTGCCAACGCCGTCATCAGCGCCGCGCCGACCAACACCGGAAACATGCGCCGACTAGCGGCAAACAAGGCGTGACGACGTGTCAACCGGCCGGGCGAAATCAGCGCCAAACCGAGCCGCATGCCGGCCACGCCGGACAGCATCAACCCGGTGATCTCGAAACTGGAATGGGTGACCACGAACGACCAAAATGTTTCGCGCGTGATTGGGTCCTTGCTGAGCCAGCTCGCCACCACGCCGCCGTGCAAACCGTTGAAGACAATGCTGAGCAAGGCCGGTATGCCGCCGAAAATGCCGCCGGCAAACGTGCGGAAGCCGATCGAGACATTGTTCCAGATGTAGAAGCCGAACATGACGACATCGCCTTCCGCGCCGCCGCGTCCGATGGCGGCCGCACTCGGCTGATACATGCTTTGAAATTCGCGTAACTGACCGGGCGAGATGAAGCTGTAAGCCCAATGCGGCTGTTGCCACACCAGCCAACCGACGCCAAGGCCAACGCCCCAGAAAGCGAGCATCGCCAGCAACACCAGCCGCCATTCCTGCCGCACGCGCTGCGGAAATTCTTCCAGCATCCAGCGCCGCAAGGTCATCGGCCGCGCTGCCGCGGTGCCGTACAAGCGCTTGTGGCAATCGCTCACCATGTTCTGCAGATAATCGGTCAAGGCCGGCGAATAGCCGCGCTGTATCGCCAACGCCAAACACTGGCACAAGCGACGGTAGAGTGTCGGCAGCGCCTCTACCGCGTCGGGCTGGTCACCCTTCAGGATGGCAGCCAGTTTTTCCCAGAGCGCGGCGTGTTCGGCCTCGAACTGTTTTTGCTTCATTGCGTCATCCCCGCCACGTAGCCGCGCAGGCGTTCCAGCGACGCCATGCCGCTCAAGCCAGTCAACGGTTCGGCAAGGCTGCCGAGTTCTTCCAACCGACCCGGCGGCAAGCGACGCTCGCGCTCGAACAAATCGGCCAAGGTGCGCTGCTGCTCGGGCGTGAGCGGAAACGGCGGCACGGCTGGCGGCGCATCCGGTGGCGCGGGCCGCGCACGACGTTTTTCGCGATACACCACTTGGGTGCCGGCGACGATATCGCCGATGCGGCGAAAGCGGCTGTCGCACAGCATGCACAACAAACCAGAGCAATACATCAACGGCAGAAAATCGGCCACCAGCAGCAAGTTACGCAAAGTCGATTCGCGCCAACCGACTGGCAGGCCATTGGTACGCAGCACCTCGATGCCGACCACGCGTTTGCCGAGAGTGCGCCCACCGAAATAAACCTCGCAAATGATTGGATAGCCCCAGTAGCTGACGAACAGCAGCACCATCAGCACACCTTCGCCCAACTTGGTGCCGCTCAACACCATAATCATCACCCACACCACCGCCAGCCAGATCAAGAAATCCACCGCCCAAGCCCAAGCGCGCGGCGCCGGCCCGGCTGGTGTTAACAGCAGGCGCACGCCTTCCGGCGTGGTGAGCGACAGGCGGCCGGTCAGTAAGTCAGGCATGACGCGCGAGTGCGGTGAACAGACCCGCCAGAAAACCAACCGCGAACACAATGGCGATCAACAAAATGCCCAGCAAGATCGGCATGAACCAGCCTTTGCGCGCATAATCCGCGCCGAAGCGCTCCTTGACGTAAGCGGCTTGCCCACGCGCGTTGCTAATGTACCAAGCGACCAACATGCCGATGCCGGCGCTGCGACTCAGCGCGTCAAGCGCCTTGATGTCGATGAAGAAAATGCCGAACAACGGCACGCTGAACACCAACACCAAGCTCCAAATCATCCATTGCTTCGCCGTCGCCGCTTTTTCCGGCTCGCCAAGCGCCTGCCAGTTTTTCATGTGCAAATACGCGCCGAAGGCAGCGCTGAATAGCAGGCTCCAGTTAGCCGCCGCGTTTGGGTTCCACAAAGGTGGCGCTTCGCCTTCTGGACGCACGTAGTCTTCGACGTGCACGGTCGGGTTACTGTATGGATTACTCGACAAAATTTCCCCCTGAGATGTTGTGACTACCGTCTGCGCGGCTTCGCCTGTCGGCGCGATTATAGAAGCTTGCACTTATTCAGCGCAGCCAGAACCCATTTCGCCGGACGAGGAATAATAGCGATCTTCATGCCGGCCGACCATCCCATCCATCATGAAGTCACCAGAATCACGCAGAAATCATCGTGATGATTACTTGTCGCTTAACCACAATTAACATTTTTTACGCAAAAAAACTGGCCGTTATTGCCACGCAACAACTATGATGAGGAAGAAATATTGCATCTGATTTGTTGTAAATTACACAATGCAGGCCATGATCGCGTTGCAGGAAATCAAGAAAGGCTGTCTTTCCTGCAGATTCGGATAGAATGAAAAGTTATAAATAAGGTCCAGCGCTAGGATTTCCGCGCTCGACAATGATCGAATGCCCTTGAACCCATCCAACGCACCGCGCATGGAAAACTTACTCAAACATCTAGTGGAAATCACGGGACATCGTGATCACAATCTGCTCGATATTTCGGTGATCTCCGCGCTCAACGAACTACTCGGCGCAAGTCAGGCGCGCGTGCTGGAAATCTCCCGTGTGCGCGAGGAATTGTTTGTGCGTCCGCGCGTCTGGCTCAAGGATGGCAAAGCCGCCTCGACGGATGAAGCGTCAAGCGACGGCGAAACAGGCGGCGAGCCGCTGTCGAATTATCCGGCGCTGGTGTCTTGCATCGAGCAACGCAGCAACAATATCGAAGAGACCGATGCCAACGGCGCGTACGTCCTATGGATTCCGGTCTGGATCAATGACAAGGTGACGTCCTGCTTGCAGATCACCAGCAGCGTGCCGTTCACGCCACACACACTGGACATGATGGACGGCATTCTGTCGGTGTACCGCAATTTCCAGAATTTGCTGGATTACAGCGAGCGCGATTCGCTCACCGGCCTGCTGAACCGCAAAACTTTCGACGAAAAATTCTCCAAGATGGCTGCCACCAGCGCGCCGGCCGACAACGCCGGCCAAGATGGCGACGAACGCCGCAGCGGCGAAGAAGTGTGCGAACAATGGTTGGCGGTGGTCGATATCGATCACTTCAAGCGCGTCAACGACACCTTCGGCCATCTGTACGGCGACGAAGTGCTGATCTTGGTGGCCAATCTGTTGCGCGCTTCGTTCCGCGCACACGACCGCATTTTCCGCTTTGGCGGCGAAGAATTTGTGATCCTGCTGCGCTCGACCACGCTGGACGACGCCCGCAAAATTTTCGAACGCTTCCGCACCAGCGTTGAAGAATACAATTTCCCGCAGGTTGGGCAAGTCACCGTCAGCCTCGGCTTCGTCAGCATCAGCGCCGAAACGCCGGTGGTCATCCTCGGCCATGCCGATCAGGCGCTCTACTACGCCAAGACCCACGGTCGCAACCAGGTGTGCTACTACAACGAACTGGTCAGCACCGGCCAACTCCACTCCGAAGTCTCGAACGACATCGTCGAGTTTTTCTAACTCGCGCGTTTCTCCTCATTCCTGCAGATTCACTGCATCACTGCGATAATGACGCAGCGTGACGCCACATTGCACCACGCGCATCCGCGACCGCTCCTCACCCACGAATGAATCCCGGCATCCTCTACGCCTGCATCGCTTACCTCATCTGGGGCGCATTCCCCGTGTATTTCAAAGCCATGCACGCGGTGCCACCGATGCAGGTGCTGATGCATCGCATCGCCTGGTCGTTGCTCTTCCTCGTGCTCGTGCTGGCTATCAAACGTCACTGGACTTGGCTTGGCCGCGCGCTGCGCGACTCAAAAGTGTTGGGTGGATTCATCGCCAGCGCACTACTGTTGTCGGTCAACTGGCTGGTGTATATCTGGGCCGTCAATCAGGATCGCGTGGTCGATGCGAGTCTCGGTTATTTCATCACACCACTGTTCAATGTCCTGCTCGGCTTCCTGTTCCTCGGCGAACGACTGCGCATGCTGCAGTGGTGTGCGACCGGGCTAGCAGCCGCCGGCGTCGCTGGGTTGACTTGGCACAATGGCAGCTTGCCGTGGATCAGTCTGGTGCTGGCCGCCACCTTCGGCACATACGGCTTGCTGCGCAAGATCGCGCCACTCGGCGCGCTGGAAGGATTGACGCTGGAAACCCTCGTGATGTTTCCGCTCGCGCTCGTCTATCTTGGCTGGGAAACGGCGCAGGGCAGCAATGCCTTTCTGAATGACGCCACCGCGACGAAATGGCTGCTGGCGTCCGCCGGCCCGGTCACGGCGATTCCGCTCTTGCTGTTCGCCGCCGGCGCGCGTCGCATCCCCTTGTCACTGCTCGGTCTGATGCAATACATCACGCCTACGCTGCAACTCTTACTCGGCGTCATGCTGTATCACGAGCCGTTTGGCGGCGCGCGCCTAGCCGGCTTCGCGCTGATCTGGATCGGGTTGGCTGTCTATTCGGCGGAAAGTTTGTGGCACGGCTGGCGCACAGCCTGAAATCTTTCTTGAACCACGGCGACACAATGACACGGCGTGGTAATTATTTTTGACTTACGCGATTCTGTCGTATCCTATCCGCTTCTTTTTTCACGGCAACCAGCATGGCTAATTACGTCTATACCATGAACCGCGTGGGCAAAATCGTTCCGCCCAAGCGTCATATCCTCAAGGACATTTCGCTGTCCTTCTTCCCCGGCGCGAAAATCGGCGTGCTCGGCCTGAACGGCTCGGGCAAATCGACTCTGCTGAAAATCATGGCCGGCATCGACAAGGAGATCGAAGGCGAAGCCGTGCCGATGCCGGGTCTGAACATCGGCTACCTGCCGCAGGAACCGCAACTCGATCCTGAACAGACTGTGCGTCAAGCCGTCGAGTCCGCGCTGGGCGAAGTGTTCGAGGCGCAAGCCAAACTGGATGCGGTGTATGCCGCCTATGCCGAAGAAAATGCCGACTTCGATGCGCTCGCCGCCGAACAGGCGCGACTGGAAGCGATCATCGCCGCCTCCGACGGCAACAGCCTCAATCAACAATTGGAAATGGCCGCCGATGCGCTGCGCCTGCCGCCCTGGGATGCCAAAATCGGCGTCTTGTCCGGCGGCGAAAAGCGTCGCGTCGCGCTATGCAAGCTGCTGCTGTCGAAACCCGACATGCTGCTGCTCGACGAACCGACCAACCACCTCGACGCCGAATCGGTCGAATGGCTGGAGCAATTCCTGCACCGCTTCCCCGGCACCGTGGTCGGCATTACCCACGATCGCTACTTCCTCGACAATGCCGCCGAATGGATACTCGAACTCGACCGCGGCCACGGCATTCCGTGGAAAGGCAATTACAGTTCGTGGCTGGAACAAAAGGAAGCGCGCCTGAAGCAGGAAGAGTCCAGCGAATCGGCACGGCAGAAAACCATCGCCAAAGAACTGGAATGGGTGCGGCAAAATCCGAAAGGCCGGCAAGCGAAAAGCAAGGCGCGTCTGGCCCGCTTCAACGAGCTGTCCGAACACGAATACCAGAAGCGCAACGAAACCCAGGAAATCTTCATCCCGGTCGCCGAGCGTCTCGGCAATGAAGTGATCGAATTCAAGAACGTCTCGAAAGCCTTCGGCGACCGCCTCTTGATCGACAATCTCTCGTTCAAAATTCCGGCCGGCGCCATCGTCGGCATCATCGGCCCCAACGGCGCGGGTAAATCGACCCTGTTCAAAATGATCGCCGGCAAGGAACAACCCGACAGCGGCGAAGTCGCGGTCGGCCCGACCGCGAAAATCTCGCTGGTCGATCAATCGCGCGACGATCTCGGCAACAAGAAAACCGTGTTTGAAGATGTCTCCAACGGCGCGGATTTATTGACCGTCGGCCGTTTTGAAATGCCGGCGCGCGCCTACCTCGGCCGCTTCAATTTCAAGGGCGCGGATCAACAGAAAATCGTCGGCAATCTCTCCGGCGGCGAACGCGGCCGCCTACATCTGGCCAAGACCTTGCTCATGGGCGGCAACGTGTTGCTGCTGGATGAACCGTCGAACGATCTCGACGTGGAAACCCTGCGCGCGCTGGAAGACGCCTTGCTCGAATTCGCCGGCAGCGTGATGGTGATCTCACATGACCGTTGGTTCCTCGACCGCATCGCCACCCACATCC
>JAFECY010000153.1 GCA_018241865.1 Pseudomonadota bacterium
CATTACAAACTTGCGCAACACCCGATCGTTAGGTGAGGCCACGGTGCTCATCGACTTCTTCTTCACGCTGAAAGACGCGAAAATCCCGGTCTCGATCAAGGAATTCCTGATCTTGCTGGAAGCAATGCAAAAGAATGTCATCTCGCCCTCGCTCGACGATTTCTATTATCTGGCACGCACCACCCTGGTCAAGGACGAGGCGCACTACGACAAGTTCGACCAGGCGTTCGGCCTGTACTTCAAGGGCATCGATACCATCTTCGAGGCGCAAAACCAGATCCCGCTGGAATGGCTGGTCAAACGCATGCAGCGCGAGCTGACGCCGGAACAGATCGCCCAGCTGGAAAAATTCGGCTACGACAAGCTGATGGACCGCTTGAAGGAATTGCTGCAGGAACAGCAGGAACGCCATGAAGGCGGCAACAAGTGGATCGGCACCGGCGGCACTTCACCCTTCGGCAATGGCGGCACCAACCCGGAAGGCATCCGCATCGGCGGAGACGGTGGCAACCGCACCGCGGTCAAGGTCTGGGATGCGCGTACCTACCGCGATTACGATAGCGAACGCGAACTCGGCACGCGCAACATCAAGGTGGCGTTGCGTCGCTTGCGCAAATTTGCCCGCGAAGGCGCGCATGACGAACTGGCTCTGGACGACACCATCCGCGCCACCGCCCACAATGCCGGTTACCTCGATATCCGCATGCAGCCGGAACGCAAGAACAATATCAAGGTCATGATGCTGTTCGATGTCGGCGGTTCGATGGATGACCATATCGCCCGCATGGAAGAATTGTTTTCGGCGGCGAAGAGCGAATTCAAGAACATGGAATTTTTTTACTTCCACAACTGCGTGTATGACTATCTGTGGAAGCACAACCGTCGCCGCTATGCCGAAAAATTTCCGACATGGGATGTACTACGCAAATACACCCCCGACACCAAATTGATCTTCGTCGGCGATGCCACCATGAGCCCGTATGAAATTCTGCAGGCGCGGGGATCGGTCGAGTACAACAACGAAGAAGCCGGTTCAGTTTGGCTACAGCGTTTCACCAGTGCTTTTCCGAAATTTATTTGGCTCAACCCGGAGCCGGAAGGATTATGGCAATACCGGCAATCCATCGCCATCATTCATCAATTGATGAACGGCCGAATGTTTCCGGTGACGCTGGATGGACTGGAACGCGGGATGCGGCTGCTGAGCAAATAGGACGCTGCGCCCTGCGCATTCAATGCAGCGGCAGGAATTTTTTTAGCGCTTCCAGTAAATGACGCGGTGCCAGCGGCTTGCCGAGAAAGCCATCGCAGCCCGCCGCGCGCGCGCGCGCAGCATCGTAATGGAAGGATTTCCCTGCCAGCAGAATCATGGCAAATGGGCGCTTCGGATTCAGGTCACGAATCGTGCGACACAACGCATAGGCATCGACACCCGGCGTTGAAGTGTTGACCAGCACGGCCGCCACGCGGAAGCGGCTGCAGTAATCGGCAGCGGCGGCAGCATCGACGGCGAGGCCAACGGTCAGCTTGTGGCGCATCATCACGCCAGCCAAGTGGTCGCGCAGCACGGCGGCCTTATCAACCACCAACACCCCGCCCTCGGCAGGTTTGCGGCGCATGGCGTCGTACTCAGCCGGCTCGGTCAAATCAATATCGAGCCGCTCGCGACGACGACGCTCTGCGATCGCCACGACGCCAGCGGCTTTCAGTCGTTTCAGTGCATCGATGCGTTTGTCCATCAACTTGTCGAGCTCGGCCAACAATTGCGGCCATTGATAGGGCGTGGGAAGACTGGAATAAGGAAGCGAAACCAACGGCGTGCCGAGCAGCAAGGCGGGCCGGATATCGCCAGCGCAATGGTAAGAAATTTTCGCCAACGCTTTCATGTCGGTGCCATTGGCGATGAACAGATCGGGGTCGCGCAGATTATCTTCATGTAGCGCGATATAGGCCCAGCATCCGGCACGACGAACGGCCAGCCCGATTTCCAGCCGCGCTGTTTCGGCGGCGTCGAAACCGATCAATCGGATTGCAAATGGACGCTTATTGGAACGTGGATTAGACATAGCGCGATTCTATGGCCGGATTGTCATATTTCTGGAAACGATACAAAAACATTATCAAAATTATTCCTGCGCCTTGCGATAAAAAGCGGTAATCTGTTGGCCGCAAGAATTTTGCTGTACAAACATCCAGCATTTTGCCTATTTTCGGTGTGCACATCTCTCCTAGGGCAAAAACCGAAGCAGCGTTTTTTATTAGAATCTCTGTTTCGACTTTCCATTTTCAAAAATCCAGTCGTTACCCCGCATGGCAACCAAAAAAACTTCCGCTTCCGATTACAGCGAATCCTCGATCCGGGTCTTGAAAGGCCTAGAGCCGGTCAAGCAACGCCCGGGTATGTACACTCGTACCGAAAACCCGCTGCACATCATCCAGGAAGTGATCGACAACGCGTCCGATGAAGCGCTGGGCGGTTTCGCCAAAAACATCCTAGTCACACTGAATGCCGACGGCAGCGTCAGCGTCGAGGACGATGGCCGCGGTATCCCGGTCGGCTTGCACCCGGAAGAAAAAGTGCCGACGGTCGAGATCGTGTTTACTCGCCTGCATGCCGGCGGCAAATTCGACAAGGGTTCGGGTGGGGCATATTCTTTTTCCGGCGGTTTGCATGGTGTTGGCGTCTCGGTGACCAATGCGCTGTCTTCCCGCTTGGAAATTACGGTCTGGCGCAAGGATGAGCAAGGGCGCGGCGTACACGACATCGTCTTCGCTAATGGCGATGTGATTGAAAAACTGCAATCGCGGGCACAAGGCAAAGATGACAAAAAATCCGGCACCCGCGTGACTGTATGGCCGAATGCCAAGTACTTCGATTCGGCAGCGATCCCGCAAGGTGAATTGCAACGCTTGCTGCGTTCCAAGGCAGTGCTCTTGCCCGGCGTGAAAGTCACACTGGTCAATGCGAAAAGCGGCAAGGATCACGATGTGCAAAGCTGGCAATACGACCAAGGCTTGCGCGGTTATCTGGTCGAATCGCTGGCGCAAGCCTCCAATGCCGATCCGGTGATCCCGCTATTTGAAGGCGAACAATACGCCAGCGCCGATGCCGAAGGGTTTGCCGAGGGCGAAGGCGCATCTTGGGTGGTGGCCTGGACCGAAGACGGTAATGTGGTGCGCGAATCGTATGTGAATTTGATTCCGACTTCCGCCGGCGGTACCCACGAAGCGGGTTTGCGTGAAGGCTTGTTCGGTGCGGTCAAGGGCTTCGCCGACATGCATTCGCTGCTGCCCAAAGGCGTCAAGTTGCTGCCGGAAGACGTGTTCGCCCGCGTGTCCTTCGTGCTGTCGGCCAAAGTGCTCGACCCGCAATTTCAAGGCCAGATCAAGGAACGCCTGAATTCGCGCGACGCGGTGCGGCTGGTGGCAGGTTTCTCGAAGCCGGCGCTAGAACTGTGGTTGAACCAGCATGTGGATTACGGCAAAAAGCTGGCCGAACTGGTCATCAAGCAAGCACAATCGCGTCTGCGTTCGGCACAGAAAGTCGAAAAGAAAAAATCCTCCGGCGTGGCCGTGCTACCGGGCAAGCTGACCGATTGCGAATCGGATGATGTGACGCGTAATGAACTTTTTTTGGTGGAAGGCGACTCCGCCGGCGGCTCGGCCAAGATGGGGCGCGACAAAGAATTTCAAGCGATTCTTCCTTTGCGCGGCAAGGTGCTGAACTCGTGGGAAACCGAGCGCGACCGCTTGTTCGCCAACAATGAGATTCACGACATCGCCGTCGCTATCGGCGTCGATCCGCATGGCGCGAACGACACGCCGGATTTATCCGGCTTGCGCTATGGTCGCATCTGCATCCTGTCCGATGCCGACGTGGACGGCTCGCATATTCAAGTATTGCTGCTGACCTTATTCTTCAAACATTTTCCGCAGTTGATCGCACGCGGCCACATCCACGTCGCGCGTCCGCCGCTGTACCGGGTCGATGCACCGGCGCGCGGCAAGAAACCAGCGCAAAAAATGTATGCGCTCGACGACGGCGAACTGGAAGCGATCGAAGACAAACTGCGTAAGGATGGCGTCAAAGATGGCGCATGGAGCATCGCCCGTTTCAAAGGCTTGGGCGAAATGAATGCGGAACAGTTATGGGAAACCACAATGAATCCCGATACGCGCCGGCTGTTGCCGGTGGCGTTGGGTAACTTCGGCCAAGATGCCTCGCATGCCCGCTTCACTATGTTGATGGGCAAAGGCGAAGCGGCAGCGCGGCGCGCTTGGCTGGAAGAACACGGCAACGAAGCCGAGGCAGACATTTGATGCGCAAGCTGACCGCATACACCGCGACGCTGCTGCTGTTTTTTGCAGCAGGCAGCGCGTATGCCGACATTTACGGCTACGTGGATGCGCAAGGCAATGCCCACTTCTCCACCGAAAAATTGGACAAGCGCTATCACCTGTTCGCGCGTGGCGCAGCCAGCTTTCATGCCAATTCGACGATAGGCGGCGAGGCCCGGCCGATGTCGCCGGCGCTATTCCGCTATCTATCCAGTCACCCCAACTTGAAAAAATTCGAGCCCATGCTGGATGGCGCGGCGAAAGAATACGGTTTGCAACCCGCTTTGCTGAAAGCCATCATGGCTGCCGAGTCCGGCTTCAACCCGGCGGCGGTGTCGCCCAAGGGCGCAATCGGCTTGATGCAAATCATGCCGGAGACTGCCGAACGCTACGGTTTGCAGGCGGATAAGCAACGCAGTCTGAGCCAGAAATTAGCCGATCCGCAAACCAACATCCGCCTCTCCGCGCGCTACCTGCGCGACTTGCACAAGCTCTTTCCCGGCCAGCCGGAATTAGTGATCGCCTCCTACAACGCCGGCGAAGGCGCAGTGCAGAAATATCGCAACAGCATTCCGCCCTATCCCGAAACGCGCAATTACGTGCAACTGGTGTCGCAGTTTTATCGCATCTACCAGCCCAGCGGCGACATACCCGCCACGGCCGCCGCCGACGGTGCACGCAACGGCAAACGCATCCACATGATTATTCCC
>JAFECY010000154.1 GCA_018241865.1 Pseudomonadota bacterium
GATGTGCCAGATTTATTTGTCCGACATGGGCAACTTCGCTGCCATGAACGACGTCTGGAACGCGTGGGTAGCGCAAGACCATGCGCCGCCGCGCGCCACGGTGCACGCTCGACTGGCCAAACCGGAATGGCTGGTGGAGATGGTCGTCACCGCCGCGCAAAATTAACTTCGCTATCATCGACGCATGGTTTCTCTCGCAGCCGCAGATCATTCAACGGATGCGCCACTGACGCTCGGCTTGTCGGCCGACGACAGCGCGCGCATTCTGGATGCGCTCGCCTTCGTGCAGCCGGCTTATGCGGGCAAGACCGTGGTCAGCGGTCAGGATGCGCTGGAATTTTCCCGAACCATGGGCATGGTGCTGACGCAACTGGAAACCGATGCCGATACCCGCATCGCCGCGCTGCTGGTGCAATTGCCGACCTTCGATCCGACAGCAGCAGAGCAGATCGCGCCGCGCTTCGGCAAAGAAATCGCCGATCTGGTTGATGGCATCCGTCAGTTGATGCGTATGCATGAAATCGCCGTCGGCCAGCAAGAAGTCACAAAGGGCAAGGATGCCGCGCAGCAGGCCGCGTTGCAGCGGGAGACGCTACGCAAAATGTTGTTGGCGATGGCGCCCGATATGCGAGTCGTGCTGGTGCGGTTGGCATCGCGGGTGGCGACCTTGCGTTACCTTGCAGAACGCAAAGAACAAAACGCACGCGTCAGCCAATACGCGTGCGACACCATGGACATCTATGCGCCGCTGGCTAATCGCCTCGGCATCTGGCAACTGAAGTGGGAGCTGGAAGACCTGTCCTTCCGCTTCATCGAACCCGATGCCTACAAGCAGATCGCGCGCATGCTGGAAGAAAAGCGCATCGGCCGCGAAAGTTTCGTGGCGCAATCGATTGCGCGGCTGGAAAAAGAAATGGTGACAGCCGGCATCCAGGCCGAGGTATCAGGCCGACCCAAACACATCTACAGCATCTGGAACAAGATGCGCGGCAAGGCTATCGATTTTTCCGAGCTGTACGACGTGCGCGCTTTCCGTGTGATCGTTGACGATGTCAAAACGTGTTACGCGGTGCTGGGCATCGTGCATCACATCTGGACGCCGATCCCGGCTGAATTCGACGACTATATCGCCCGCCCTAAACCCAACGGCTATCAATCGCTGCACACGGTGGTGATCGCCGATGATGGGCGGGCGTTGGAAGTGCAAATCCGCACGCGTGAAATGCATCATTTCGCCGAGTATGGCGTGGCGGCGCATTGGCGTTACAAAGAAAGTGGCGGCTCCAATTTCGCCGCGCAAAAATATGACGAGAAAATCGCTTGGTTGCGTCAACTACTGGCTTGGAAAAGCGATGTGACCGACGCGGTGGTCGAGCAAGACGAGAGCCGGCGCGAATGGGTGGAAAAACTCAAATCGGCTGCGCTGGATGATCGCATTTATGTGCTGACGCCGCAGGCGCGCGTGATCGAGTTGCCCAACGGCGGCACGCCGATCGACTTTGCCTATCATCTGCACAGCGACATCGGCCACCGCTGCCGTGGCGCACGCGTCGATGGCGCGATGGTGCCGTTGAATACGCCACTGAAAAATGGCCAGACGGTCGAGATCATTACCGCCAAAGGCGGCAGCGCCGCTTCCGCCGGGCCGTCGCGTGACTGGTTGAGTCCAGGCTATGCCGCCAGCCCGCGCACCCGCGCCAAGGTGCGCGCTTGGTTCAATGCGCTCGACCAGCAGGCGACGCTGGCGCATGGTCGTGGCTTGATCGAAAAGACCTTGCAACGCGAAGGCAAGACTGCAGTCAACTTGGAAGCGCTGGCGCACAAGCTCGGCTTTGCCAAACCGGATGACATGTTTTTGTCGGTAGGCAAAGACGAATTCAGTTTGCGGACGGTCGAAACTGCGCTGCACGAAGGCGAAGCGGACAAAGATGCCGCGCCCAATTCCGATGCCGTGATAGCGCCGCGCAAGAGCCGGGCGTCGAGCGTGGTGCAGGGGGCCAAGTCCGGCGTGTTGGTGGTCGGCACCGATGGTTTGCTGACGCAGTTGGCGAAGTGCTGCAAGCCGGCACCGCCGGATGCGATCGTCGGTTTCGTCACGCGCGGGCGCGGCGTGTCGATCCATCGCGCCAACTGCAAAAATTTCGCCGAAATGTTTAGCCGCTGGCCGGAGCGTGTGATTCAAACGACTTGGGGCAAGACCGGCAAGGATACGGTGTACCCGATCGACATTTTCATCATCGCCTCCGACCGCCAGGGTTTGCTGCGCGATGTGTCGGAAAGCCTGTTGCGCGAAAAAATCAATGTGATCGGCGTCAGCACGCAAAGCATGAAAGGGCAGGCGCGCATGGCCTTTACGGCGGAAATCACCTCCACCGAACAACTGCAAAAAGCGCTGATGATTATTCGCGATATCGATGGCGTGATCGACGTCCGGCGTCAATGAGGACGATATGCCCCAATTCGCCGCCAACCTGAGTTTTCTGTACAACGAGCACGCCTTCCTCGATCGCTTTGCGGCGGCGGCAGCCGATGGATTTCGCGGCGTTGAATATTTGTTTCCCTACGAATTTTCCGCGGCCGAACTTCGCAACCGGCTTGATGCCAGCAATGTGCAGCAAGTCTTGTTCAATTGCCCACCGGGAGACTGGGCTAGGGGAGAGCGCGGCATTGCCAGTTTGCCGGGGCGCGAAGCAGAATTCCGTCGCGGCATGGAACAGGCGCTGCACTACGCCGAGGCGCTAGGCTGCAAGCGTCTGCATGTGATGGCAGGATTGCTGGATGCTACGCATGGCAAGGAAAGGCAGAGAGCGGTGTATCTGGAAAACTTGGCCTACGCTGCACGACAAGCGGCGCTGCACGGCGTGACCGTGCTGATCGAACCCATCAACACCCGCGACATGCCGGGTTATTTTTTGCATTATCAGCAGGACGCGCATGCCATCTGCCGCGAAGTGCAAGTGCCGAATCTCAAGGTGCAATTCGATCTCTATCACTGTCAAATCATGGAAGGCGATCTGGCCGCGACCATGCAACGCGAACTCGCCGGCATCGGACACATGCAGATTGCCGGCGTGCCAGAACGCCATGAACCGGATTTGGGCGAAGTGCATTACCCCTATCTGTTTTCGCTGATGGATGCGCTGGGGTATCAGGAATGGGTGGGCTGCGAATACCGCCCGCGGGGCAACACCTCGGCAGGCTTGGGCTGGCTGCAGCCTTGGTTGAAAAAGCCGGCTAGCTAAAAAACAGATTTGTCGTTATAATTTCGCTTCTTTAGGCGCGTAGCTCAGCTGGTTAGAGCACTACCTTGACATGGTAGGGGTCGTTGGTTCGAGTCCAATCGTGCCTACCAAATTCTCCTGAGTTGTTTCAATGACTTGAAGGTGGGTTTGGAATTCTAGGAAAGTTTCGGAGAAATTTCGTTTCTCGACTTCCATCACACTCACTTCCAGACTTCGCCTGTCACTGTCCCCATCCGCTCCTGAAAATCCAGCGTGCGTATTTATCCAAAAGCATCTTTACGCTGAGACCTGCTTGTAAAGCGATGTATGTCGGATTCACACCATGCATGAGCGCCACGACACCATTGGTCGTCTGACCGGCTCACGCAGGATCGGAAATCGTGTTGTTGCTTCCGCGGTGTTTTCAGGCAGTGGAGGAGATGATGAAAGCGATAACGCGATCGCAAGAACTCGGTAAATGACAAATTCTGTTTAAATGAATTGACCGGAGACTGGTCGGGCCACCAAAATGAAAAATCACAATCAGGAACGCCTTCTCACATTGCAGCGCCAATATCATCGGAATAATCCATGGCGCCTGAATCCCAAAGGTTTGTACGTCCCGCACATCTACGATGAACCCAGGCCGGATGGTTTGTCATGGTGGGATGATGTCGGTTTCATCCTGAATGGCCGTCGCGTCATCGTATGGTGGCAGCATCCGCGCGATATTTATCGCTGCGCGATTGACGATCAATCCTGGAAGGAGGCCGGTTTCGGTCCGCAGGACGACTGGTTATCGGAAGGCGCAACGAAGAATTACAGGCGGGTAGGCAAATCGCGCAAGAAAATCGTCAGCTATACAACCCAGCCACCTTCAGCTGAACAGAACGCATTTTACAGACACCTGGATTCAATACGCGAACGCTTGACGGCAGACGGCATTGACCTAGACGTTAAGGTATCGTGGCGGCGCGAGCGCCTCACTTGGGCTACCGGTGTCAGTCTGATCGTGCCGCTGGAAGTCAGGAACGAAACCGATCTGGTCCAGGTTGCCGCACTGGCGC
>JAFECY010000155.1 GCA_018241865.1 Pseudomonadota bacterium
CGCTGTGTTCACCCAACGCCGGACCGAGCCAGCGTGTCTGTCCCGGCGTCGCCGATAGCTTAGGAGAAATCGCCGGCAACTTGATCGGCGTGCCATCCTTGAAAGTATGTTGCTCGAACATGTGCCGCGCCAAGAATTGCGGATCGCTCATCATGTCCTTGACCGAATAAATCCTGCCGACCGGGACATCCGCTTGCTGCAGGATCGCCAGCGCGCTTTCGATCGTCTGAGTAGCGCACCAGGCTTGAATCGCGCCGTCGATCTCGGCGGTGCGCGGCACGCGGCCATCGTTGCGCGCCAGTTGTGGATCGTTGGCCATGTCGTCGCGGCCGATGGCCAGCATCAGGCGTTTGAAGATAGCGTCGCCGTTGCCGGCGATGACAATGTTCGCGCCTTCTTTAGTCGTATAAGTGTTGGAGGGCACAATGCCGGGCAACGCGCCGCCGGTACGCTCGCGCACCACGCCGGCGTGGTCGTATTCCGGCACCAGCGATTCCATCACGTTGAACACCGATTCATACAAGGCGACATCGACCATCTGCCCCTGCCCCGCTTGCAAATCCGCACCCTGCTTGCCATTCCAGCGCCCGCCAGTGACGTCGCGGTGACGCAGCGCCATCATCGCGCCGATCACACCATGCAATGCCGCCAGCGAATCGCCGATGGAAATGCCGATGCGCATCGGCGGCCGGTCGGGATGGCCGGACACGTAACGCATCCCACCCATCGATTCGCCGATCGCACCGAAGCCCGGCAAATCCTTCATCGGTCCGGTTTGCCCATAGCCGGACAGGCGCACCATGATGGTCGCGGGGTTGAGCGCCTTCAAATCCTCGTAGCCGATGCCCCATTTTTCCAGCACGCCGGGGCGGTAATTCTCGATGATGATGTCGGCTTCCAGCGCCAGCTTCTTGGCGATTTCTTGGCCGCGCGCATCCTTCATGTTGAGCGTCAGGCTTTTCTTGTTGCGCGACTGCACCGACCACCAGAGCGAAGTGCCATCCTTCAGCACGCGCCATTGCCGGATCGGATCGCCGCCATCCGGCGCTTCGATCTTGATGACGTCGGCACCGAACTCGGCCAGCATGCGCGAACAGAACGGGCCGGCGATCAGCGTGCCGAGTTCCAGCACTTTGATGCCGGCCAACGGGCCAGTTGGCTTGCTCTCATGATGCATGCGAAGTTTTCCTTAGCGAGACAGATTGAACCACGGCGGGCACGGCAAACACGGCGCAAAACCATTGCGACACTATCTCTCCTTGCGATTCATCGTAAGCACTTCCAGCATCATGCCCGACTTGCCAAGACTTTCGCCGTGCCCGCCGTGTTCGCCGTGGTTAAAAATCTTTCCCATCAAGTCGAACGCCGATCCAGCATTGCCCGTGCGATGGTGCCGGCATCGACGTGTTCAAGCTCACCGCCGACCGGCACGCCGCGCGCCAGACGGCTCACTTGCAAACCGCGCGCCTTCAGGGTTTCGCTGATGTAGTGCGCTGTGGCTTCGCCTTCGTTAGTGAAATTGGTCGCTAGCACCACTTCCTTCACCACGCCATCGGCAGCGCGACCCACCAGCTTTTCGAGGTGGATATCCTTGGGGCCGATGCCGTCGAGCGGCGAGAGATGTCCCATCAATACGAAATACAAACCCTTGTAGGTCAGGGTCTGTTCGATCATCAGTTGATCGGCCGGCGTTTCGACCACGCACAGCAGCGCCGTATCGCGCTCCTCATCGAGACAGGTTTCGCAGACCGCGTTTTCGGTGAAGGTGTTGCAGCGAGCGCAGTGATGGATTGTTTCCACCGCCTGCGTCAATGCCCGTCCCAACAAAGCTGCGCCATCGCGGTCGTGCTGCATCAGGTGATAAGCCATGCGCTGCGCCGACTTCGGGCCGACGCCGGGCAAGCGGCGCAAGGCTTCGGTGAGGAAGTCGAGACTGGAGGGATGTTTCACGATGGCGTTAAATGACTGTTGAAATTCTGAACCTGACACTGCGCTCTTACTCTCCTTCCCCTTCAAGGGGAAGGTCGGGATGGGGATGGGTTACAAATACGGATCGATAACCCATCCCCACCCTGCCCTCTGCCGGTCTGCCCGCGAGTTCGCGGGCGGGCGTTCAGCGGCGAACGGCATGCCGCTCGAAACCCCGCATCACCCCTCCCCTTGAAAGGGAGGGGATCAAAATCAGAAGGGCAGTTTGAATCCCGGCGGCAGCGGCAGACCGGCGGTCATGCCGGACATCTTTTCCTGCGAGGTAGCTTCCGCCTTGCGCACGGCATCGTTGAAAGCGGCGGCGACTAGGTCTTCCAGCATATCCTTGTCATCACCCAGTAGCGACGGATCGATGGAGACGCGCTTGACGTCGTTCTTGCAAGTCATAACAATCTTGACCATGCCGGCACCGGACTGGCCTTCGACTTCGATCGTCGCCAGTTGGTCCTGCATCTTCTTCATGTTGTCCTGCATTGCCTGGGCTTGTTTCATCAAGCCTGCCAGTTGGCCTTTCATCATGGCTGCACTCCTTTTTATTCAGATTTCTAAAATATTAAAGACAGAGTACCGCTGCGCTTAACTCAGTCCCGCAATAAATCAAACTGGCTTCACCGACCCCGGCACGATGGTCGCGCCGAATTCGCGCATCAGCGCCTGCACGAAGGGATCACTCTGCATGCTTTCTTCCGCCTGCCGTTGACGTTCCGCACGGTCGGCCACTGCTTTGGCATTGGCGGTCTGTTCCACCGCGCCGATTTCCGTTGTCAGCCGCACGGCCTTGCCGAAACGCTCGGTCAAGGCCGCCGCCAGTTTGTCGGCGCTACCGGCGGTAAGCAGCGTTTCCACCGGTACGCGCAAACGAATCTGCAACGCGTTGCCCTCAGATTCACATGCGATCAATTCACTTTGCTGCGCCAGTTGTTGCACCACGCCGCGCACCGGCAGTTCCGCCGCCAACGCCGGCCAATTGCCGTCCCAGTTCAGTGCTGCCGGAGACGATGCCGCCGGACGCGGCGCTCTTGCAGGTGAGGCGACCGGCTCTTCAGTTGGCATCGGGGCAGTCGGTTCGGCGGCCATCAAACGCGCCGGCGCTGCCTCCTCTTCCCACGGCGGCGTGGGCGGCGCAGGTCGGACTGCCGGCGCAACTTTAGAAGCGCCACGCGCAGCTTCCAACGCCGCACGCGCCGGACTCAATCCGGTAGTGGGGCGAGCGGGAGCAGCAACGCTAGCTGCAGCCGGCGGCGTTGCGCTCAAGCGCGCTGGTGGCGGAACGGCCGTGGCAGCAGCCGAGCGACTGGTTACAGCTTGCGGCTGCGACTGCACTTCCACCCCACCCATGCCGGGACGAAATGCCAGCATGCGCAACAGCGTCATGGAAAACCCGGCGTATTCATCCGGCGCCAGGCCGAGTTCGTTACGTCCATGCACCGCGATTTGATAAAACAACTGCACTTCTTCCGGGTCGAACAAGTCCGCCAACCGCAAAATGTCTTCGCGCTCCGGCACGTCGTCGGCCAGCGCCGCCGGCACCGACTGCGCCAGCGCCACGCGATGCAAGAGCGAACCGAGGTCTTGCAGCGCGCCGCTGTACGACAGACTACGCGCCGCCATCTCATCCGCCACCGCCAGCAAGCCAGCGCCATCTTGCTGCGCCAGGGCATCCAGCACGCGCACTAGGTAGGATTGATCGAGCGCGCCGAGCATGCCCTGCACCGCATCCAGCGTCACCTTGCCGGCGGCATAGGCAATCGCCTGATCGGTCAGCGACAAGGCATCGCGCATGGAACCGTGCGCGCCCTGCGCTAGCAGGCGCAAGGCCGGTGTTTCAAAGCTGATGTTTTCCTGACCGAGAATGTTTTCCAGATGGCCGACGATATGGCCCGGCGGCATCTGCTTCAGGTTGAACTGCAGACAGCGCGACAGCACCGTGACTGGAATTTTTTGCGGATCGGTCGTAGCGAGGATGAACTTCACATGCTCGGGCGGCTCTTCCAGCGTCTTCAGCATCGCGTTGAAGGCGTGGTTGGTGAGCATGTGCACCTCGTCGATCATATAGACCTTGAAGCGCGCATTGGACGGCGCGTAAATCGCCTGCTCCAGCAATTGCGCCATTTCATCGACGCCGCGATTCGATGCGGCATCCATCTCGATGTAATCGACGAAGCGGCCGGCATCGATGGCGACGCAGGCTTCGCACACGCCGCAAGGCTGGGCGGTAATGCCGCCGTTACCATCGGCTCCTTGGCAATTGAAAGATTTAGCGAGGATGCGCGACAGCGTAGTTTTGCCGACGCCGCGGGTGCCGGTGAACAGGTAGGCATGGTGCAGACGCTTGTGCTCCAGCGCATGCGTCAGCGCCCGCACGACGTGCTCTTGCCCGATCAGCGTGTCGAAGCTTTTCGGGCGATATTTCCTAGCCAGTACCTGATATGACATAGTGACGCCAAAATTAAATGCAGAGTGCATTTTACCTGAGCCGGCGCACGCCTTATCGCCTCGCTCAAGCTTTTGCGAAGAAACATTTTTCGTCCGGGAATAACAAGAATGGCAAGAGCGACCCGCCTTCCCTTTTCCGTGCGTTCCGGCGCACAATGCACCAACAAAACGAGGAGAGCACCATGCAATGGCCCACCCATGAAGTGCGCAACCAAGTTCCCGAATTGCAGGACTACAACCTGTACCGCAGCGATGCCGCCCTGATGGCCGGCGTGCGGCATTTCGGTGCCGGCTGGCATGCGCAAGCGCTGGAACGTCTGGGCGCGGAACTCGGCAGCGCGGATACGCTGCGTCTAGGCGAGCTGGCCAACCGCCATGTGCCGGAATTGTCCACGCATGATCGCTACGGCCGGCGCATCGACAGCGTCGAATTCCACCCGAGCTGGCATCAATTGTTGACCCTGCTGCGGCGCGAAGGGCTGCATGCCTCGCCTTGGAGCCAGCCGCAAGCCGGAGCGCATGTCGCCCGCGCCGCCGGCTATTTTCTGCACGGCCAAGTCGAAGCCGGCTCGCTGTGTCCGACCACCATGACCTTCGCCGCGATCCCGGTGCTACAGAACGAAGCGCCATTGTTCGCCGCGTTGAAAGACAAGCTGTATTCCCGCGAACACGATCCGCGCGATCTGCCGATCGAACAGAAAAAATCGATCCTGATCGGCAGGGGCATGACGGTAAAACAGGGCGGCTCCGACGTGCGCAGCAATACCACCACCGCCCGCCCCGTCGCAAGTGGCGGACACAGCGGACGCGGCGCAGCCTACCTACTCACCGGCCACAAATGGTTTTTCTCCGCGCCGATGTGCGATGCCCACATGGTGCTGGCGCGCACGGATGCCGGTATGTCCTGCTTCTTCGTGCCGCGCTGGCAACCGGACGGCAGCAAAAATGCCGTGCTGATCCAGCGCCTGAAAGACAAGCTCGGTAACCGTTCCAATTCCAGCAGCGAAGTCGAGTTCCAGGATGCGTATGGCGTGATGGTCGGCGAAGAAGGCCGCGGCATCCCGACCATCATCGACATGGCCAACCACACGCGCCTGGATTGCGTGATCGGCAGCGCCGCCCTGATGCGCCAAGCATTCGTGCAGGCGGCGCACCATGCCCGGCACCGCATGGCTTTCGGCAAGCCGCTGGCCGAACAGCCGCTGATGCGCAATGTGCTGGCTGACCTAGCGCTGGAAAGCGAAGCGGCGACGCTGTTGATGCTGCGTTTGGCGCATGCTTTCGATACGCCTGACGATCCGCTGCAACGCGCCTGGAAACGCATCGTCACGCCGGCCGCCAAATTCTGGATCTGCAAGCGCGCGCTGGAATTCAGCGGTGAATGCATGGAAATCCAGGGCGGCAACGGCTATGTCGAAACCGGCCCGATGGCGCGGCTGTATCGCGAAGCGCCGGTCAATTCGATCTGGGAAGGTTCAGGCAATGTCATGTGCCTCGACGTGCTGCGCGCCATCGAGCGCGAGACGCAGGGCTTCATGCTGGTGCTGGCGGAATTGCGCAGTCATGCCTCAGCGCACACCGGCTTGCAAAAACTGCTGGATGCCTTGCAGGCCGATCTGGCGACGCCGCCGGAACAGCGTGAAATATTGGCACGTCGTTTCGTGCAAAAACTGATCTTGACAGTACAGGCCGGCCTAATGTTGCAACATGCCCCAGAGGAAATAGCGAGCGCATTCATCGCTAGCCGCATCGATGGAGAGTGCGGCAGGGTTTACGGTACTTTAAGCAGTGCAGCGCCAGTTGCGGAAATCATCAAGCGCGCTTGGGCGAATTGAGTTCCGAATGCGTCCGCACAGAAAACATTCCCAGTCTATTTCCTGACACGCTGCTCGATGAATTCATAATCCTCTTGGCAATCGGCAGAAGGATCTTTCACCGTATTGACATATTTGATGGTGTCGTCATCCATTACCGTGTAGAGATACACCTCTGCATTGGATACACCATTCGTCTTTAGTTCGCTTTTACCGTTTTGCGCCTTCCATGTGCCACGCTCGTCTTGAACCAGTTTTGTTCTCCCTTTATCGGAAAAAAAGGAAATCACAAAATTCCCATCAGCCATAAAGGTCGATCTCCATGCGAGAAACCGGCATTTTCCATTTGACTCACGCATTCCTTGCCACGTTCCAACGATGCGTTGATCGAGCGGCTCTGCCGCATCGGCCAAGGACAGAGCAAAAAAAGTAAGCACCAGAAAAATGGCAAGCATGGTTCGAAGCATGAAACTCCCCTCGTTATCGTTAAAATCGGTGGAATATGAAAAGCCGTCACACGTTTCCATGTGACGGCTTATTGTTTTGTGAAGCAGACGGATTACGCTGCTTCGCGCGATGCCTTCTTGCGCTCGTGCTCTTTCAAGAAGCGCTTGCGCAAACGGATGCTCTTCGGCGTGATTTCGACCAGCTCGTCATCTTCGATGAATTCGACTGCATATTCCAATGACATCTGAATCGGCGGCACCAAACGCACCGCCTCATCGGTGCCGGAAGCACGCACGTTGGTTAGCTGCTTGCCCTTGATCGGATTGACCACTAGGTCGTTGTCGCGCGAATGGATGCCGATAATCATGCCTTCGTACACCGGGCTGTTATGCTCGACGAACATGCGGCCGCGATCCTGCAGCTTCCACAAGGCGTAAGCCACGGCCTCACCGTCGTCCTGCGAGATCAGCACGCCATTGCGGCGGCCGGCCATTTCCCCCTTGGAGGCATCCACCACCGCGTAGTCGTCGAACACGTGGCTCATCAAGCCGGTGCCGCGCGTCAGCGTCATGAACTCACCCTGGAAGCCGATCAGGCCGCGTGCCGGAATATGGTATTCAAGGCGGACACGGCCCTTGCCGTCCGGTTCCATGTTTTGCAGGTCGCCACGACGACGG
Organism: Pseudomonadota bacterium; assembly: GCA_018241865.1. Taxonomy (GTDB): domain Bacteria; phylum Pseudomonadota; class Gammaproteobacteria; order Burkholderiales; family Burkholderiaceae_D; genus Paucimonas. Next base: position 7,364 of record JAFECY010000155.1, read on the forward strand.
CCCAGCTCTTCCATCACGCCGCCCTGGTGACCTTCTTCGATATCGACGGTCAGGTTTTCGAACGGCTCTTGACGCTCGCCGTCAACCATCTTGAACACCACGCGCGGACGCGATACGGCAAGTTCAAACCCTTCGCGACGCATGTTTTCGATCAGGATCGTCAGATGCAGTTCGCCGCGACCCGACACTTCATAGGTGGAATCGTCGCCATCGGCCTGCTTCACACGCAGCGCCATGTTGGACTTCAGTTCGCGCTCGAGACGATCGCGGATCTGGCGCGTGGTCACGAACTTGCCTTCACGACCAGCCAACGGCGAAGTGTTGACCATGAAGTTCATGGTCAGTGTCGGCTCATCCACCTTCAGCATCGGCAAGGGATTGGGCGCATCGACGGCGCAAATGGTGGAGCCGATACCGATTTCTTCGATGCCGTTAATCAGCACGATGTCGCCGGCCAGTGCTTCATCGACCAGCACGCGGTCCAGCCCCTTGAACTTCAGCACCTGATTGACGCGCGCCTTGGTCGGTTTGTCTTCCGGGCCATTCATCCAGATCACGTCCTGAC
>JAFECY010000156.1 GCA_018241865.1 Pseudomonadota bacterium
GCTATACCAGCAAAACAACAGTGTGGCGAAATCGGGGGAAGGAATTTCACTGCCGCATACTCCAATGTAGAAGAAACCGGAAACGAAGCTAATCAAGTCGTCACAAAAAGTTCCGTCAGTCAAGAGACTGACTATCATGTCTTCACATGGAATAGTGCGCGCTCATGAAAGCATCTATCGAACGAGAGGATTTCAGCGAACGCCTGCAAAACGCTTTGCGTAATGCAGATTATTCGCCCGATAGTCCTACCCAACTGGCGCGGGAATTCAATATCCGTTTCGCCGGCCGCCCCATCACCGTCCACGCGGCGCGCAAGTGGCTGGTGGGCGAAGCGATTCCGACCCAGGAAAAGCTGCGCACGCTGGCTCAATGGCTGGGGGTGCCGGCGGAATGGCTGCGCTTCGGCGGCACGCAGCATCAGGGGCGCGACGGCGAAGCAGGCAATCCACCGGCACGCTTTGAATCGGCCGACGTGAAGCTCATCGCCGATCTGCAACGTCTCGATGAACACCATCAGATGATTGCGCGCGAATTTATTCGCATGTTGGTGCGGATCAATCGCGCCAAGAGTTGATACTGCTGTCAGCGCACGATCAACCGCGGCATGCCGCGGTTTTTTTATTTCCCCGACAGATGACGCGGTTTGCGCGCCCGCTTGCTGGTCGCCGCGTCGTAGAGCGCATTGGGCAACAGGCGCAGCAGCTTGGCTAGCACGCCCATCTGCCACGGAATCACGCGATAGCTATCGCCGCATGCAATAGCTTGCAGCGCGCGCGCGGCAAATTTCTCCGCCGGCATCAAGAAGGGCATGGGATAAGGATTTTCTTGGGTCATCGGGGTGGCGATAAAGCCCGGCGCAATAGTGACCACCTTGACGCCGCTGCCATGCAGCTCGACCCGCAGCGATTCACAATAGCTGATTACTGCCGCTTTTGAGGCGCTGTAAGCACCCGCTCCCGGCAGGCCGCGAATACCGGCCACGCTACCGATGCCGACTAAGCGCGGAGTGGTGCGCCCGGCTTGCGCTTGCGCCTTCATGGCGGCGATGAAGGGCGCGAAGGTGGCGACGGTCGCTAACAAATTGGTGGCAACGATTTGTTCAAATACCGCGAGGTCTTCGGCATATTCCGTCAAGGTGCCGGCGGAAATGCCAGCGTTGGCGATCACGACATCGACAGCACCGCCGGCGATGAAATCGGCGGCAGCGGCGGCCAGCGCCGCATGGTCGGTAACGTCGAGCGCATAACAGCGATGCTGCCCGGCTTGCGGCAAACTGGCGGCGAATTCACGCAAGACCGTTTCGCGCCGCGCCACCAGACCGAGAACCGCGCCTTGTTCGGCGTAGCGCCGCGCCAGCGCTGCGCCGATGCCGCTCGATGCACCCGTGATAAAAACCCGCTGCATGTGACCTCCTCCCAATAAAAAAGTCCGTCCCCTTGCGGGCGACGGACTGTTCTTTGCCAATTCAGGCGCTTATTTTTTCTTTTTTTCTTCCGGCTTGGCGTCGTCCTTGGCTGCTTTGGTGACCAGCATGTCCATCACCTTCAGCGCGCCATCTTGCAACAGACCTTCCGGTTGGCGGCCACCGAGACTTTCGGCCACGATAGACGGCGAGGTGAGGTAGCGGCCGGCGATAGCGATGGTCGGCACACCGTTTAACTGGTAAGCCTGCTGCAATTGCGGCACCCGGTTGACCTTCGTTTGCACGGCGAAAGAATTGTAAACTTCAGCGAATTTTTTCTTATCGATGCCATTTTTTCCAACAAAATCCGTGATCTGTTCTTCGGTGTTGAGTGGTTGGCGATCGACATGCATGTAGCGGAACACTTTTCTTTGCATTTCATCCGCCTTGCCCATTGCTTCCAGCGCGAAATACAATTTTTGCTGCGGCACCATGGCGTCGTTGAAAATCACGGGAATGCGCTTGAAAACGATATGGTCGCCTTGCTTCTTGACCCACGCTTCTAGTTTCGGCTCGAACACATTGCAGTGTGGGCAGAAATAGCCGAAGAATTCCGTGACTTCGACTTTTTTGCCGGCATCGGTTGACTGCGGCTGATCGAGCACCAAGTAATCTTTGCCCGGCTGCGGATTGTCGGGCGTGGCTAACGCGCCGGTGACGGCGAAAGCGAGGCTGAAAGCGGTGAGGAGTCGGGCGAGAAGACGCATATCGTTCCTTTTCAAGAGAGTCTTTATTTCTGGATGCGCACCACGGATACATCCACGCCGTTGTCAGACAGCTTGGTGCGCATTTTGTTCATTGCTTCCACTTCGGAAAACGGCCCCACGCGCACGCGGTACAAAGTGCCGTTATCGCTACTGCGTTCGCTGATCCGGGTTTCAAAACCGAGTAGAGCCAGTTTGGCCTTGGCATTCTCTGCTTCGGCCTGCTCGCGGAAAGCGCCTGCCTGCAGATAATACGTCCATTTATCCTCGCTTGCCGCAGGCTTGGCGGCGTCCTTGCCGGCATTTTTGTCGTCATCCGACTTTTTGTCCTTGGCTTTGGCTGCATCTTTGTCATCGGCCGGCTTGTTGGCGTCAGCCGCTGGTACGGGTTCCTTGACGAATTCCTTGGCTGCTTCCTTAGCCGGTTCACGATTGCCGTACAGTGATTTGTTCAGATCGACCGGCGCACTGGCGGTTGGCTCTGCTGGCTTTTCAACCTTGGCGCGGTTGATGAAGGGTACCGGCGTGTTATTGATTTTGATCGCCACCGCCACCGCGATACCTAGGCCGATAATCAAGCCGATGATGATGCCGAGGATAGTGCCGCCTGCTTGTTTGTTTCGATAAGTCATGTGTATTTCCGATGCCCTCTATTTACATCCGTGACGGTGCCGATACGCCGATCAGCGCCAGACCATTGCGCAACACTTGCCGGGTTGCCTTCATTAACGCTAGCCGAGCCATTTTAATCGACACATCATCGACCAACACCCGCTCGGCATTGTAGTAGCTGTGCAGTTCCCCCGCCAAATCGCGCAGGTAGAACGCTACCTGATGCGGTCCTAGTTCGTCGAGCGCTTTTTGCAACATTTCTGGATATTCGGCCAGCTTGGCCAGCAACGCGGCTTCGCGCGGCGAAGTCAGCGCTGACAACTCGACATGGTCGAGTGTGGCGTCATCGCCAGCCCACTGATTCATCACCGAGCAGATCCGGGCGTGGGCATACTGCACGTAATACACCGGGTTTTCATCCGATTGCGCCAGCGCTAAATCGACATCGAACACGAATTCGGTATCGGCCTTGCGCGAAATGAGGAAGAAGCGCACCGCATCGCGGCCACGCGTCAAATCCTGCGCGCCTTCACCGGCCGACCATTCGATCAGATCGCGTAGCGTGACGTAGGAACCGGCGCGCTTGGAAATTTTCACTTCCTCGCCATTCTTCATCACCGTGACCATCTTGTGCAGCACGTAGTCGGGATAGCCTTGCGGGATGCCCATGCCGACCGCTTGCAGGCCGGCGCGCACGCGGGCGATGGTGCCGTGGTGGTCGCTGCCTTGAATGTTGATGACCTTGCCGAAGCCGCGCTGCCACTTGGTGATGTGGTAGGCCACGTCCGGCACGAAATAGGTATAGCCGCCGTCGGATTTGCGCATCACGCGGTCTTTGTCGTCGCCGTAATCGGTCGAGCGCAACCACAGCGCGCCATCTTGCTCGTAAGTTTTGCCGGCAGCGATCAAAGCATTGACTGCGGCCTCGACTTTGCCGTCGGTGTAGAGCGAGGATTCGAGATAGTAGTTGTCGAACCTGACGCCAAAGGCTTGCAGGTCGAGGTCTTGCTCATGCCGCAGGTAAGCCACGGCGAAGCGGCGGATCGATTCGATGTCGTCGATGTCGCCGTTGGCGGTGACCGGCGCGCCATCGCTGGCCGACACGGTTTTCTTCGCCAGGAAATCGGCGGCAATGTCGGCAATGTAATCGCCGTTGTAAGCCGATTCCGGCCAAGCCGCATCGCCCGGTTTCAAGCCCTTGGCGCGCGCCTGCGTTGAATTGGCTAGCGTGGCGATTTGCACGCCCGCATCGTTGTAGTAAAACTCGCGAGTGACCGCATAGCCTTGTTGCTCGAACAGCGCTGACAAGGCATCGCCGAGCGCACCCTGACGGCCGTGGCCGACATGCAGCGGCCCGGTCGGATTGGCGGAAACGAATTCAAGCAAAACTTGCTTGCCCTTACCGGCATTGCCTTTGCCGAAGTGCGCGCCTTCTTTCAACACCGCCGCCACCACTGCCTGCTTCGCCGCCGCCGCTAGACGCAAGTTGATAAAGCCAGGGCCGGCGATCTCGGCGCTGTCGATCAATGCCGCGCGTGCCGGATGGTCGAGCACAGCCGCCACCAATACCTGCGCCAGTTCACGCGGATTTTTTTTCAGCGGCTTAGCCAATTGCATCGCGATATTGCAGGCGACGTCGCCGTGGGTCGGATCGCGCGGTCGTTCGAGCACGATGTTGGGCGTCAGATCGCTGCCGGTGACGATGGGTGCAAGCGCCGCTTGAAACAGGGCGATGATTTCTTGTTTTTGGGATGCGAGCATGGATAGTGATCGATTGGAAGGTGCCGCCGCTTACCGGCGGGTAGGCCTGCATTATACCGGCTGTATCCGGGCGGATAGCATGCCGCGCCGTGGCGAAAAAGACATGAGCGCACCGCCGGCTTTGGTGTTTTCCCGTCAACTCTGCTAAGGTAAGCACGAGAGGTACCGCTCTGAAAGTGCCGCCATGAAAACATCTATCCTGATAGTCGCCTGCGCCAGCGTGTTGGCTCCCGCCATCCACGCCGAAGAAACTGCGCCGCCAGAAGCCGCCACTGCGCACGTGGAAGCGCCGGCCAAGCCCACCCTGATCTATCGCCAAGTGCTGCCGGACGGCCGCGTCGTGTATGGCGACAAGGCGGTGAGTGGTGCCAAGACCGATCAAACCATTACCGTTGACCCGGCAATCAAAGGCAACACGTGGACGACCGAGCCATCCGATCGCCGGCCAGTCGTCACACCGCGCAGCGAATCCACTCCGGTGCGGCATGTCGCCACCCTGCCGCCGGTCGGCCGACCTTATGTGTCGGAAGCGCAGCGCCAAGCCGCAGCGCTGGAAGTCATGCGCGCCGAGATGTTGTTAGAAGATGCGCGCAAGCGCCAAGCCGCCGGTATCGCTGCGCGACCAAGCGAAATGCGCGAGGATGGCCAGCGCAACGATCAAGCGTATAGCAGCCGGCAAAAACTATTGGCGCGCGATGTGACTTACGCTGAACAAGAATTGAAAAAGGCGCAAGCCGCGCGCGACGCCTTGCGCTGAATGCGCGGAACGGGATCAGCATGCCGCGCCACGTTTTCCGCCACGTTTTCCACCACCTCACTGTCCTGCTCACTCTGCTGACACTGATCGCCGCCCCCGTCAGTGCAGCGACCGTCAAGACGCTGCGTTATTTTCCCGTCGGCTCGATCTATGACTACCGTTGGCAATTACTGGATTTGGCGCTGGCGCATACCCGCGACGGCGGCTCGGTGCGGCTGCAGGCGCTCGCCGAAGATGTCACGCAAAATCGCGGAATCGAGTTGATCCAAGCCGGCGCGATCGATGTCGTTGCGGTGGGCACCAATGCCGAGCGCGAACAAAAATTGCTGCCGATCCGCATCGACATCCTGCGCGGCATGGTCGGTTATCGCATCTTCATCATCCGCGCCGCCGACCAAGCGCGCATCGCCGCCATGAATGGCCAAGACTTGCGTCAGCATCTTGTGTTCGGTTTGAACAGCCAGTGGGCCGATCTACCCATCATGCAGGCCGATGGCTTCACGGTCGAAACTTCCACCAGCTATGAAAACCTGTTCGGCATGTTGGCTGCCGGCCGTTTCGATGCCTTCCCGCGCGGCATCAACGAAGCGGCGCGGGAAATGAACGAACGCAAGAGCGCTTTTCCGCAACTAGCGGTGGAACAAACCAAAGCACTGTACTTTCCCTATCCGATTTATTTCTGGGTGCGGCGCGATAATGTCGCGCTGGCGCGGCGCATCGAACGCGGCTTGAAGCTGGCGCTGGCGGACGGCTCATTCCGCAAGCTGTTCGAGACCTATCATGCCGCTGAAATCGCCGCCATGAAGCAGGAAAAACGCCAAGTGATCCGCCTGCACAACCCCATTCTGTCGCAGAAAGACACTGCGCCCGACACCAGTTGGTGGTGGCGGCAACCTCTACCCGAAACGCCTCGCTCCACGCATTGAAAGGTCGTCGATGTTTTCCACGCTGACGCTGGCTCGCCGCCTGTTATACACACTGTTTCCTTGGTATCTGCTGGTCGCGCTCAGCATGACCGGCGTGCAACTGGCGATTCAATACGTCACAATCAATAACGACATCGCGCGCGACTTGTCCACGCTCGGAAAAACCGTGACCCCGGTGGTGGCATCGGCAGTGTGGGAACTGGACCCGGTGCAGTTATCCGCGATGGCGCGCGGCTTGCACCGCAACGCTATCGTCACCGGCATTCGCATCGAATCGTCGCAAGGCGAGCTGTTTGCCAACGAGGGACAAACGCCCGCCAAGGCGGTCGAGGGCGGCGATCTGTGGCCGACCAGCGCCACCTTGCAAACCCTGCCGCTGCATTACCAGCCGCTGCGCGGCGAACCGCGCCTAATCGGCTACCTGAAGCTGTATTCCTCCAGTGCGGTGGTGTGGGATCGCCTCAAGTACAGCCTCTTCGTGTTGCTGCTCAACGCCGTGATCGCCAGCGGCGGCTTGTGGCTGATTATTTCTTGGGCCATCCGTTTCCGCCTCTCCAACGACGTGACGCGGGTGGCGCAGGCAGTGACGCACTGGCAATCGCAGTCGCACGTCACGCCGCCGGCACGCATCGATTATCCCTACGACGACGAACTCGGCAAACTGGTGGGCGCACTCAACGATAGCCAAGCCCGGCTGTTCGCTTCGTTGCAAGAGCTCAAGCAAGTCAATGTAAATCTTGAACAGAAGGTGACCGAGCGCACCCGCGAACTGCAGCAGGCCAAGGATGCCGCCGAAAGCGCCTCGCGCGCTAAGGGTTCCTTCCTCGCCAATATGAGCCACGAAATCCGCACGCCGATGAATGCCATCATGGGTCTGACGCATCTGGTGCTGGCAAGCGAGCTGGCGCCGCGCCAGCGCGATTATCTGGAAAAGGTGCAGACTTCGTCGGCGGCACTGCTGGCGTTGCTGAACGACATACTCGATTACTCAAAAATCGAAGCTGATCGGCTCGAACTGGAACAAGCAGAATTCCGCCCCGAAGCCAGTTTGCAAAACGTCAGCGACCTGTTCATTGGCCGCGTCGAACAAAAAGGTTTGGAATTGTTTGTCGAGATCGACCCGGCCGTGCCGCGCTGGCTGGTCGGCGATCCGCTGCGGTTTGAGCAGGTGCTCAACAATCTCGTCGGCAACGCCATCAAGTTTACCGATGCTGGTCACATCCATGTGCGGATGACGCTGTTAGAACGCAACGCGGAATCGGCCTTGCTACAGATTGCGGTGCGCGATACCGGCATTGGCCTCGAACGCGAACAAGCCACGCGCTTGTTCCAAGCCTTCTCGCAAGCCGATAGCTCGATCACGCGGCGCTTCGGCGGCACCGGGCTCGGGCTGGCGATTTGCAAACGACTGGTCGGTCTGATGGGCGGCGCCATCACCGCCGCCGGCGAGCCGGGGCGCGGCAGCACCTTCACCTTCAGCGCGCGTTTCGGCGTGGCTGTCGAGCGCATTCGGAACGAACGCTTGCAACATCTGCACAGCATGAAATCGTTGGTGGTGGACGATCAAGAACCCGCACGCGAACTGCTGCGGCGTTTGCTGGATTCGTGGAGTTTTGAAGTCGCGACCGCTGACTCGGGTGCGACCGCGCTGCAGATGCTGTTCACGGCGGAAGCCGAGGGTCGCCCCTTCGAGCTGCTACTGCTCGATTGGAAAATGCCCGGCATGAGCGGTCTCGCAGTGGCGCAAGCCATCGACGAAGCCGGGCGCGACGGCCGCATTCGCCCACCCATCGTCGCTATGGTCACCGCGCACGACCGCGACACGCTGCTGAACGAAGCCAACGGCTTGCAGCTCGATTCGGTATTGACCAAGCCCGTGGTGCCCTCGACGCTGTTCGACACCATTCTGCATATTCAGCATCCTGACAGCGTACCGACGCGCCGCGGCAATACCACGGCCGCGCCGCGCGATCGGTTGGCGCGATTGCGCGGTTGCCACATTCTGCTGGTCGAGGACAATGTCTTGAACCAAGAAGTGGCGCGTGAATTTCTCAGTCAGTCCGGTCTGCGCGTCACCGTCGCCGGCGACGGCCGCCAGGCCTGCCGCTACGTCGAGCAAGAACCATTCGACGCCATCCTGATGGACATACACATGCCCGTGATGGATGGCCTCGAAGCCACGCGCACCATCCGCCAGATGCCGGAAGGAAAAACCCTGCCGATCATCGCCATGACCGCCGCCGCCATGCCGCAAGACCGCGCCGACAGCACCGCTGCCGGCATGAACGCGCACATTGCCAAACCGGTCGATCCACAGGAACTGGCTGAACGTTTGCTGGAATGGATCAAGCCGCTATCGTCTTCGTTGCCTTCCGATGCTGCGCCAGTCGCGGCGACGGCCAACAGCAACAACAACACCAACAGTGCCAACGGCGACGATGCCGCTGCGCTGGCCACCGCCTTACCGTCGGTCGCGGTAGAACAGGCGCTGGCGCGGCTACACGGCAACGCCGGCCTGTATCGCCGTTTGCTCGACGACTTCGCTCATCGCCACCACGACGATGTCGCCACCTTGCATCGCCATGCCGAAGCCGGAGAGCGCCAGGCATTGTATGGACTCGCGCACGAACTCAAAGGTGAAGCCGGCAACCTCGGCATGGCGGATGTGGCGGCCGCGGCGGACACACTCGCGGTGTGCGCGCGTCAGCATCAAGAAGTCGGCGCAGCCACGGAAACACTGACGATGCGGCTGACGGCCGCGCTGGCGTTACTGCGTACTCTGCCCAAGGTGGCGACACAACAAGCCGGTGAGACAACAGCGTCAGGGCCGCTGCCGGTGGATGCAGCGCGCTTGCTACCCATGCTGCGCGACGAACTGGCAGCGCGTAATTTCGGTGCGCTGTACACAGCGGAGAAAATTCGAGATAGTTTGCGCGGTCATGTGGCGGCGGCGCGCTTCGATGCCGTGCTGCGGTCGGTGCAATCGCTCGATTATGAAGGGGCGCTGGCAGCTTTGCGGGCATTGGGCGCGGATTGATGCGCGCTGCTCAGCGCTACGCTTATTCAGCGCGGCCCTAATTCACCGCCGCCTGTATCAATAGCCGCTCAAATTCTTCCGTGGCGCACGGCTTGCCGAAGTGGAAACCTTGGAACAAGCTACACCCTTCGTCGAGCAGGAATTGCCATTCGGCTTCCGTCTCGACACCTTCGGCAATCACCGACAAGCCGAGGCTGCTGCCGATGGTCATGATGGAGCGAATGATGGCGGCGTCGGCACCGCGGTCGAGCGCGTTGCGCACGAAAGACTGATCGATCTTGAGCTGGTCGAGCGGCAATTTTTTCAGATAAGCCAGCGAGGAATAACCGGTGCCGAAATCGTCGAGCGAGAAGCTGATGCCGATTTCGCGTAAGCGCATCATTTTCTGGATGATGCTGTCGGTGTCGCCCAGCAACAGGCTTTCGGTGATTTCCAGCTTGAGCTGGCGCGGATTGATGCCGCTGGTTCGCACCAGCAATTCGAGGTCTTCGACGAAGCCGGGTTTATCGAATTGACGGGAACTGACATTCACCGCGACCGTGATATGCGCGGTGGCGGGATTGCGCTGCCAACGATGCAACTGCTCACAGGCGACTTCGAGAATATATTGCCCGAGCGGCACGATCAGGCCGGTATCTTCTGCCAAGCTGATGAAGCGATTCGGCATCAGCACGCCTTCTTCGGGATGGCGCCAGCGCACCAGCGCCTCGGCACCGATGATGCGTCCTTGCCGATCGACTTGCGGCTGGTAGTGCAAGAAAAATTCGCCGCGCTGCAAGCCTTTGTAGATGGCTTGTTCCAGCGCGACGTGGGTCAGCACGCTGGTCTGCATCTCGGGAGTAAAGAATTTCATGGCGTTGCCGGCGGACGATTTGGCGCTATACATCGCCAGCTCGACTTGCTGCAGCAAGAGTTCCTCGCCGCGCTGCTGATCGCCGAACAACACCGCGCCGAGCGAAGAGGTGAGGCGATATTCGTGATCTTGCACCATCACCGGATTATCCATGGCCGCCAGCAATTTTTCGCCGATACGGCCGGTGGCATTGGTGGCTTCTGTTTCGTTACCGCCGACGCTTTCCAGCAGCACTAAAAATTTGTCGCCACCTAGGCGCGCAACGATGCCGGATTCGCGCACGCTGCGCTCGATCCGACGCGCCATCTCCACCAGCAGCATGTCGCCGACGCTACGCCCCTGCGCCTGTTCGAGGCGGCGGAAATTATCCA
>JAFECY010000157.1 GCA_018241865.1 Pseudomonadota bacterium
CGGATTGCACCCGGACACCACCGGCGATGCCTATACTTGGTGGAGCAATCGCGGTCAGGCTTGGGCGAAGAATGTCGGCTGGCGCATCGATTACCATGTCAGCACGCCCGGTATCGGCGGCAAAGCGCAGGCAGCGACGATCTACAAGGACGCACGCTTTTCCGACCATGCGCCATTAACCATCGCGTACGATTATCCGGCAGCTTGATTGTTTGTGCGCTCGGTACGCTGCTGCATACGCCACAACAACAGCACCAGCACCAACGGCGGGATCGCCGTGAGTCCGGTGGCGACGAACGCGGTGGCATACGCGCCGAGCAATCCGTGCGTCGGCGTGAGCGCCTCGACCGCTGCCCCTGAAAACCCCTTGAGAAATTTCCCCAGCAAGGCATAGGTGGACGAGAGTAGCGCGTACTGCGTGGCGGTATAGCCGAGACTCGTGAGGCTCGACATATATGCGACCAACGCCACGCCGGCATAAGCCTGCGCGAAATTATCGAGCGTCATCACGGCAGCGAACAAGGCCGGCTCAGGATGCACGCTCAACAAGGCAAAGGCTGCCGTGCCGATACCTTCGAGCACCAGCCCCACGATCAAGGTCGGCATCATGCCGATGCGCACGGCACTCAATCCGCCAGCCGCAATGCCCGCGAACATTGCGACCAAGCCAAAGGTGCCACGCACGAACGCAACCGTGTCTTTGGTAAGGCCGAGGTCGTGATAAAACGGGTTGTACATCGGCCCCATCACAAAATCGGGCAAGCGATACAACGCGACCATCAGCAACATCACGAAGCCTGCCGCTTTGTGCTTGGCGAAGAAATCGACGAAAGGCCCGAACGCGGCATCCACTAGGCCGCGCGGCGTCCACAATGGTGGCTTGCTCTCCATCGCGACGTCGGCGCGAACGGGCTCGAAGGCGAAGAATGTCGCTACTACGCCGATTGTCATCAACACCGCCATCGCCACATAAGACAACGGCCAGCCGATGCGCGCCGCCATCGCAATCACCAGCGCATCGGTCACGATCAGCGCAATCCGATAACCCAATTGCGCGGCCGAGGTCATCAGCCCCACTTCGTCCGAATCACTGGCGGCTTCGATGCGCCAAGCGTCGATCGCAATGTCTTGCGTCGCCGATGCAAACGCGACGATCAAAGCGAATGCGCCGATGGCCACCAGACCGCCATTGGTGCCGACCATCGCCATGCCGACTAAACCGATTGCCACGAGTAACTGGCACAACATCATCCAGCCGCGCCGCCGACCAAGCCGGCCGAAAACAGGCAGATCAAGCCGATCCACCAGCGGCGACCAATAGACCTTGAACGCATACGCGAAGCCGACCCAAGAGATGAAGCCGATGGCAACGAGGCTGGTGCCGGCATCGCGCAACCAATATCCGAACGTGTTCGCGGTGAGCAAGAAGGGCAAGCCCGATGAGAAACCGAGCGCAAGCATCACCGCGACCTTCGGTTGTCGCAATTCATTCAGCACTTCGAGCGCAGAGCGCTTGCGGCGAGTGGGAGCAGGGGTAGCGGCTTCGGACATGGTTGATCGATTATGGATTCGTCGGTGTGCACTTAAGCGCACCTAAGCGCAACACAGCGCAACACAGCGCAACAACAGATTCGGCATGCCGCTATGCGTGCAAGCCAGAGAAGGCATCATTTCTTCCTCAAGCGGAACACCGCCAGATTGCCGCGCCAGTTGGGCAGGAAGGATACCGGTTCGCCTTCGTGCAGCGCAATACATTCGAGCACATCGAGTCCGACCCGGTTGGCGAGTTCGGCAAAATCGTTCACGGTGGCGAAGCGCAGGTTGGGCGTGTCGTACCATTGATAAGGCAGCGATTTCGACACCGGCATGCGCCCGCGCAGCAGCGACAGGCGATGCGGCCAGTGCGCAAAGTTCGGAAAAGACACGATTGCTTCGCGGCCGACGCGGGTGATATCGCGCAACACGCCTTCGACATTCTTCATCATCTGCAGCGCCGACAGACACAGCACGGTATCGAAGGCATTGTCTTCAAACATGGCTAAGCCAGATTCCAAATCTTGCTGTATCACCGACACGCCACGCTCGATGCAGACCGGGATTTTGTCGTCGTCGATCTCGATGCCGTAGGCGCTGCATTGTTTATCGGTGCGCAGATAATCGAGCATGACGCCGTCGCCGCAACCGAGGTCGAGTACGTGCGAGCCTTTCGCTACCCAATGCGCGATGAAGGCGAGGTCGGGGCGCAAGGCGCTCAATTGCTGAAAATTCATGCGGCCTCCTTGCGCAACTGCTGCCACACCTGCTCGTAATACGTCCGCACCGTGCGCAAATAACGCGGGTCTTCCAGCAGGAAGGCATCGTGGCCGTGCGGCGCATCGATTTCGGCGTAAGCCACCTTGCGCTTGTTGTTGACCAGCGCCTGCACCATCTCGCGGCTGCGCGGCGGCGCGAAGCGCCAATCGGTCGCGAAGGACACCAGCAGGAATTGCGCTTGAGTATGCGCGAGCGTCTTGCTCAGATCGCCGCCATGTTCGCGCGCCGGATCGAAGTAATCGAGCGCCTTGGTAATCAACAGATAGGTGTTGGCGTCGAAGTATTCGGAAAATTTGTCGCCCTGGTAGCGCAGATAGGATTCGATCTCGAAATCGACGCCGAAGTCGAATTGGTATTTGCCGGCGCGCAGGTCGCGGCCGAATTTCTCGGCCATGTCGTCGTCCGACAGATAGGTGATGTGGCCGATCATGCGCGCCACCCGCAAGCCGCGCTTGGGCACCACGCCATGCGCGTAAAAATCGCCGCCGTGAAAATCGGGATCGGTCAAAATCGCCTGCCGCGCCACGTCGTTGAAGGCGATATTTTGCGCCGACAGTTTCGGCGTCGAAGCGATCACCACGCAATGGCGCAAGCGTTCGGGATAGCGCAGGCTCCAAGCCAGCGCCTGCATGCCGCCGAGCGAGCCGCCCATGACGGCAGCGAATTGCGTGATGCCCAAGCGGTCGGCCAGCCGCGCCTGGGCATCGACCCAGTCCTCGACCGTCACCACCGGGAAGCTGGCACCGTAGGGTTTGCCGGTGGCGGGGTTGGTGTGCATCGGCCCGGTCGAACCGAAACAGGAGCCAAGGTTGTTGACGCCGATGACAAAAAACTTGTCGGTGTCGAGCGGCTTGCCAGGGCCGACCATGTTGTCCCACCAGCCGATGTTTTTTTCGCCCTTGTCGTTCAGGTAATAGCCGGCCACGTGGTGCGAAGCATTCAGCGCATGACAGACCAGCACTGCGTTGGAGCGCTCGGCATTCAACGTGCCGTAGGTTTCGTACACCAGCGTATAGTCAGCCAGCGTCGCGCCGCTTTGTAGCTGCAACGGCTCGGCGAAGTGCATCGATTGCGGTGAAACGATTCCGATGGAGGTCATGTTCACAATCCATTACCGTCCGGCGCAGCCGACGGCAATCCGTAAAAAAGCAAAAAGCCCGAAAGCGCTAGGCTGATCGGGCTAAATTCGCAACTTGTAACAAGTCCGCTTTAGCCGTATTTATTGAAGCGCCCGCAAGCTGATCTCAAATCGGCGCACTGACGTAAGAATAACCAAGTCGCGCCGGGGCGTCAAACTGGCGTTTTCAATAGAGTGCGCGCTTAAGGATGGATACTGGGAGCGATCATTGCGGGCATGGGCAGGCTACACAGACCTATGCAGCCTGCAACAGAAACTCGACTTTCACCGCCTCGAACGGAAAGACGATCGCTCCGCTCTCCGTACGATCCAGCACCCCAGTCGCGAGCAACGCCGTCACATCGGTATGAACGGCCTTCACATCACGTTCGACTCGACGCGCTGCTTCGCGAATAGATATGGGACCCGCGCCACACAACGCCTTGAGTAACTCCCACCGCTTTGCGGTGAGTACTTTCCAAAGAAGCTCGGGTGAAGCAAAGCTAATTCTGGCGGTTTTCTCTGCTTTACCAGACTGCCAAGCCTGCGCAAAACCTGCCATTGCCTCTGCATGAGAGCGAACATCAAGAGTTACTGTTTTCACGATTCCACCTCGCAATATCACGTTGAAAGTTAGCGAGTAACGCTTCGGGCGTGGTGAAGGAATAATTGGTTTCCTTGGCACCAAAGTGGCGGTGATCGCCTTTTCCTACCTCGTTGTCGTACCGCACGACGCAGATGCCTTTGACCACATAGGCCAAACGGTATTTGTACTCGTGACGCGAACCTTTGACGGGAGCGGGGACTCGCCACAAAACCAACTCAGCGAACGCATGCTCTGCATAAACGATGCGCGTACGGAATAGCTCGATAGCCTTCATGTTGTTAATGATGACAACATGAAGGCGTGTTGTCAACTAGAACAACGCGAACAGGGTCACGCACAACTGCAAGCCTAGGCATAATACCTGCCGACACAACAGGCGACGCGCACCTTGCCAGCGACTGTGCATCGAGCGGTCTGTCACCGTATGCGACCGCCCCAGAAACGCCGCCAGCGCACAATCGAATTGCGCGCTTTCCGCCGGATGCGCCAGCAAGACGGCAAACAATTCGGCATCCAGAGCGACGCGCCAGGCATGGTATTTTTCGGCGAGCGCCAGCACGATGGCGAGAGTAGGCAACAACAAGCCGGGCCAGGCTGGCGCTTTCTGAATCAGCAGAAACAGGATGCCCAGCAGCAGGATGGATGAAACATGGTCAATGATCCTGCCACTGCGCAAGAAAGCGGCAAGGACGCCCAGCGTGACCGGGTGTTCGTATTCCAGATTGGTTTGCGGAGTAGGCGATTCAGGCATGAAAAAACTCCTGCAGTACGCGCTCGGCGGCCGGATTCAAAACGATCTGCGGCCGGGCTGCACGTACCTTCGCAAAGGCGTCTGCCGGCGTAGCTGCCAACTTCCGCCGCAACAACCAAGCGGCGACCACCAAGGCGCTGCGCGAATAGCCCAGCGCACAATGCGCCAGCACCGGCGCATGCGCGGCATGTAATTCGTCGAGCGCATCGACTGCCTGCCGCAATTGCTGCGGTGTCGGCGCAATCAAATCCAGCATCGGCACATTGCGATAAACGACACGCGATGTCGTTTTGCCGGCATCGAATTCCGCCGTCAGATCGAGCACGCTGGCTGCTTGAAAATGCCGCCAATCGTTTCGCCCCGGCGCACGGCCGATGCGGATGCCCGGCACGACTTCGGCACTGGGCGCAGCGTGCCGCGTGAACCAGCGCGACGACAGCCATGCGCCGCAACGATACGGCGCGAGCAGCAGGCGTGCTGCCATACTTTGCCGCCCCTGATTTTTCTGAAACACCGTCACGCCGAAATAGGCGTAGGCCAACCCGACCAGCAGCAAGGCGGCCGCCGGCCATAATAATAACCAAGCCCAACCGCGCATGCCGCAGGCCAGCAGTACGCACAACACTGCGCCGGCGCAGTAGTAGTTGCGCAAACGTTGGCGTGCTGCCGTGTCATTGCCCGTTTGTTTCTGCCAGCGCATCGGTGCAGCCGGGAACAGATACAGGCAAACGATAGCGACCACAACGCCGCCGATGCCATCGATGATGTGATGCTGGAATGTCGTGAAAACCGACACGCCGATCAGGACAAACCAGCCATGCAGCGCCCAACGCGCCGCACCGCGCAGATGCCGTGCATACACGATCCACAGCAACATCAGCAGACTGATATGCAACGACGGCGCTTGATTGTAAGGTTTGTCGAAACCGGTCAGTACATCGAACAGCATGCCGTTGAAACCGCTGCTGGCCGGCCGCACGAAACTGAATTGCAGCGGGAACAGCAGAAAGCCGGCGACCGAAATCAGGGTGGCGGCCAGCAGGCGCTTGGCATGGGTATCGAGTTCGGCGCGGGTCGCACACAGGAACAGCGACACGGCATAAAACGCATCGATCGACATGTAGGGCAGGATGGTCCAGTCGAGGAAGGGGATATGCCGTTCCCATGCAAAGTAAAACGAATCGACGTGCGGCAACCGGCCGGTCCACCAGTTGGCGAATCCGTAGCTGAGGAAGAAGAATGGGCCGAGAAAAGTCAACCAGGCCAACGCGCGTTTCCACGGCCGACCTGACACCGTCGCATCGACAGCAACCAGCAGCTTGGCGTCGGCGGCCGATTCCATCACGCCGCTTTCCTGCGCGCCAGCGACACGGTGAAGATGCCCCACTCGTCGGCGTATTGATCGAGTTTTTCAAAGCCGGCTTGCTCGACCAGTTGATCCATTTCGGCTTGC
>JAFECY010000158.1 GCA_018241865.1 Pseudomonadota bacterium
CCGTTTCACGCAGTAGCATGAGATACCGTCAAATTTACGGTATTTTTGACGGTATCTTGAAAGCAATCAAAATCAGATACCGTCACGGGGGCGATATGGCACTGACAGACACCTTTATTAAGCAAACCAAACACACCGGCAAACCGGCGGGCGATAAGTACGCGGATGGCGGCGGTATGTACCTGCTAATCAACGCGACCGGCAAATACTGGCGAATGGATTACCGGTTCGGTGATAAACGCAAAACGCTGGCGCTGGGCGTGTACCCGGCGGTATCGCTAGCCAAGGCCAGAGAACGGCGCGACAAAGCAAGGGAGCAATTGGCCGAAGGGATCGACCCCAGCCAAGCCAAGCGCAAGAATAAACAAGCCGCTATTGATGCTGCGGCAAATACCTTTGAAAAACTGGCGCGGGAGTGGCACGCAAGCAGGCTTGATACTTGGCGCGAATCGACGGCGCGGGATACCTTGCGACGGTTTGAGCGCGACATTTTTCCTGAAATTGGCGCTATGCCTATCGGGAGCATTGAGCCTAAACACATGACTGCCGCGTTACTCAAGATTCAATCTCGCGGCGCAGGTGAAACGGCGCACAGGCTCAAGGCGAATTGTGTACGTGTGTTTAACTACGCTCACCAGAAAGGCATCGAGAACAATAGCCCGGCTGACAGACTGACAGATGTATTGAAACCACCAAAGAAAGGACACTTTGCGGCGATTACTTCCGATGAGCTACCGGCCTTTCTCGCGGCGCTAGATAACTTTGATGAGCATCTATACATTCCGACCCGCATCGCAATGCGTTTGATGCTGCTGGTATTCGTGCGAACGTCTGAATTGATAACGACACCGTGGAGTGAAATTGACATTGAAACCGGCGAATGGATTATTCCGTGGAAGCGCATGAAGCGCGGCAAGCGGGTAATGAATCCAGACGAAAAAGACCACCACGTTAGCCTTTCCAAACAGGCGCTTGCCCTGCTGCGGGAATTGCACGAAGTGACCGGCAGCGGGAAATATCTTTTCCCGAATCAGCGCGACCATAACGAACCCATGAGCAACGGCGCAATTTTGATGGCGCTATACCGCATGGGCTACCGTGGCAAGATGACTGGCCACGGCTTCCGGGCGCTGGCAATGTCCACACTCACGGAACGTTTGGGCTATGAGGAGAAAACCGTTAAACGCCAGTTATCGCACGCAGAAAAAGACAAAGTAACAAGAGCCTATGATCGAGCGCAATTCTTGGCGGTGCGCAAGAAAATGCTGCAAGACTGGGCGGACTATTTGGACAAGCTACGCAAAGGCGCGGACGTTATTCAATTCAAAACGAAGTGAAACTTATATATCAAGGGAGGCTGAATCATGGCTAACGACACTGCAACCTTGCCACCGTTGAAAGATGTGGCGCATAGTCAGAGCAATGAATTGTGGGACGTGATTGCGCTGCTTGAAGGTGCGCAGATGATGCCTTTTGAAAATCAAGGGGAAAGCGGCGAGCGTCTGATACGGCAGGCGATTGAAAAGATTCAAGCGATACAAAAAGCATTTGACCCGTACATTTAATCCTTCACGCCAGTCCTAGGCTGATCCCCGAAAACCCGTTTCCCTGACGATGAATTGAGGTGCACGTACCACGGGAAAAGGCGCGCAGTATCCATGACCATGCAAACCGCGTCATATCGACGCGGGCATATTCTCTTAGGAGTACAGCATGGCACGCCAAACCACCGGGACTGTTCCCGACGCCCTCAAGAACTTTGATTCCCTTCCCAATTCCGCCAATGTCCGAGCGCCGGTTGTCATGGCGCTATATGGCATTTCGGCGGCGACGCTTTGGCGTAAGTCCAAGGACGGCAAGTTACCCGCACCACGACGCATTTCAGACCGCGTAACAGTCTGGAATGTGGGCGAGCTTCGCGCATCCCTGAACGCAACGGCATAACAGGGGGGGCGACGATGACAAATAAAACAGAATCCCACAAAACAAAATCCGCCGGGGGCTACGACACCACCACGGCGGACACAAAATACGCTAACCGCATCTTACCATTTTGCACCCGCTGCAAGCTGGCTTTCATCCATCTAGCGCAAGTGCTGGCCACCTTTTTCCGGGGGCTGGCATGAGTGACTACCTTCACCAATTCCGGCAAGCGATTGAATCAGGTGGGCTACCTGCACCGTTGGAAATTATCGCGGATGGCAAGCTGCACCGCTTCAGCACTAGCGGCAAACGCGGCGATCAAACCGGCTGGTATAGCCTGCACGGCGACGGCATACCGGCAGGCGCATTCGGGTGCTGGCGTAGCGGCGTGCAATCCACTTGGTGCGCAAAGTCTGACCATGACATGAGCGCAGGCGAACGGCAGGCACACCGCGCACGCATCGAGAACATGAAGCGCCAGCGTGAAGCCGAACAATTGCGCGTGCAGGCACAAGCCGCCAAGGATGCAGCGGCACGCTTCCATCAATCGACGCCAGCAAGCCAGCATCCCTACCTGACTGCTAAGGGCATCCAAGCCCACGGCGCACGCTTGGAAAATGAAAAGCTACTGATCCCCATGCGCGACACCGGCGGCAGCTTGCATAGCCTGCAAACCATCGAGGCAGACGGAAGCAAACGGTTTCTATCGGGTGGCAGAGTAAGCGGCTGTTATTTCAGCATCGGCAAACCCGCCGGAAAATTGATTGTGTGTGAAGGCTTTGCCACCGGCGCAAGCATCCATGAATGCACCGGGCAAGCGGTAGCGGTGGCATTCAATGCGGGAAACTTGGAAGCTGTGGCAGTGGCATTGCGGGCGAAGTATCCAACGCTGGCAATTACGATAGCGGCGGATGACGATTGGCGCACGCCAGACAATCCGGGTTTGACCAAAGCAAAGGCGGCGGCGCTGGCAGTAACGGGCGCGGTGGCCGTGCCGGTATTCCCTGCTGATCGACCGGATAAGGCGACAGACTTTAACGACCTGCACCAATTAGCGGGAGTGGATGCCGTGCGGCGCTGTTTCGAGAACGCGCAAGCCGTGACGGTGACGGAAGGAGAATGTGCGCTGGATGTGAGCCTGATCTGCGCCAGTGACATTCCACCCGAGCCGGTTGAATGGCTGTGGAATGGCTGGCTTGCGGCGGGCAAGATGCACATTTTTGGCGGCGCACCCGGTACGGGCAAAACGACTATCAGCATGGGTTTGGCGGCGACCATATCCACCGGCGGACGTTGGCCGGATGGTAGCCAAGCACCAATTGGGAATGTGGTGGTGTGGAGTGGTGAGGATGATCCTGCCGATACGCTGGTTCCCCGTCTAGCCTTGTCGGGTGCTGATCTGTCCCGCGTCTTTTTCATTGGCGACATTCGGCATGGTAGTGAGTGCCGATCCTTCGACCCTGCACGCGATATGGATGCACTGCGGCGCAAGCTGGCAGAAATCGGCGGGGTGAAGCTGTT
The DNA here is from genome assembly GCA_018241865.1 of Pseudomonadota bacterium. Classification (GTDB taxonomy): domain Bacteria; phylum Pseudomonadota; class Gammaproteobacteria; order Burkholderiales; family Burkholderiaceae_D; genus Paucimonas. Next base: position 3,445 of record JAFECY010000158.1, read on the forward strand.
GATTGTTGATCCTGTTGTTTCGGCAATCGTAGGTGATAGTCACAAGAATGCAGAGGTACGGCGTGGGCTGCAACCGTTGGTTGATTTGGCGGCATCCATGCGTTGCGCCCTGTTAGGCATTACGCACTTTTCCAAGGGAACCGGCGGGCGCGATCCGGTAGAACGGCTTACCGGAAGTCTGGCATTTGGCGCACTGGCGCGGGTGGTGCTGGTAGCAGCAAAGCACCAAGAGGAAGGCGAGGACGGGCGAACTACGCGGCTTTTTTGCCGGGCTAAGTCCAACATCGGCGCGGATGATGGCGGGTTTGAATATGACCTGCATCAATCCGAACTAAAGACGCATCCGGGCGTGTTCGCATCATCGGTGCTGTGGGGCGCAACGGTGGAAGGCGCGGCGCGGGAACTGCTGGCGACGGCGGACGCCACCGGCGACGATGGCGAAGGCGGCACCTTGGCCGATGCAAAACGATTCCTTGCTGATTTGCTGGCAGACGGCGCAATGCCTACCAAGGCTATCAAGGCGGATGCGGATGGCGCAGGGTATTCATGGGCAACGATTCGACGAGCACAAAAAGCACTTGGAATTGAGTCAGTGAAGGAAGGCGGCGAATACGGCGGACGTGGCGCAATTTGGAAATGGGCGCTCCCTGCGGTACACAAGATGCTCAAAACTCCACAAGATGCCCAACAAAATAGAGTGAGCGCCTTGTGTGAAGTTGAACACCTTGTGCAAAAACCGGGAATTGTCGAGGTGGAGATATGACCCCGGCGGCGATCATCCAACAAGCGCAAGCGGGCGGGGTGAGGCTGGCTTTGTCGCCGTCTGGCACCATCAAAGCAACCGGCGACGGTGCGGCGGTGAATCGCTGGCTGGAAGTAATCCGGGAGCACAAGACGGAAATTATCGGCGTGTTGAAAGTCGCCGCCATTCCCGATGACCAAACCCAAGCCCTAGAAAAACTTGCCCTGTTTCGCTTCGATCTGATACGGGCAGACATCGAGGCCGGTTATCCGGCAAGCGATCTGCACCGTGTAAATAATATGGCGTGGGAGTTCATGCAGACGGACGGCATGGCTTTTGAGGATGCAATCAGGATGGCGGCGGACATCGTGGCGACTACACAGGCGGCGGCATGTGAAGCGGCTTATGTGGACGTGATGGCCTTGTTTGATCGACTAAACGGGAGGCAGTGACATGAACAAGAAACCTAAAGCACCGGCAGCAAAAGAGAAACCCGCAACCGATGCACAAGCGGAACGGAACGCGAAATTGGCGCTACTACCATCCGTCAATGCGGCGGCAGTCATTGAAAAGTATCAAAGCAATGTCATGGGTGCGGTGAGCCTTGATACGCTGATCGACGGCGTAAGCGATACATGCAAGGTAACGCGGGACGGCAATCTATCAAGGCTAGAGGCGATGCTAGTGAGTCAGGCTATGGCGCTACAAACCATCTTCACAGACTTGGCGCGAAAAGCATCACGCCAAGCGCACCTAAAACAATACGAGGCACATTTAGGGCTGGCATTGAAAGCACAAGCGCAAAGCCGGGCAACGATACAGGCGGTGGTGGAATTGAAATATCCCCGGCAAGTGGCTTTCGTGAAGCAGGCCAATATCAGCCACGGGGCGCAGCAAGTGAACAATGGCATAGCCACAGAAACCGGCTATTTAGTGACCAATACGCGCACGCACGCGCACGCGGAAGAAAAACAGATTCAAGCAAACGAACTATTGGAGGATCAAACCCATGCGCGCCAATTCTTGGACACCGGAACGACGGCAGCGGCAGGCCGAAGCAATCCGACGCTGGAAACCGTGGCAGCAATCGACCGGGGCAACCAGCGCGGCAGGCAAGGCGGCAAGTAGCCAAAATGCTTTAGTGCATGGCGCGTATGGCCGGGAAGCGAAGGCCGCTAGAAAACAGGTGAATGATCTATTGCGGGCGCAACGGGAGTTATTGCGGCGGGTGGGGTAGGGCTTGCGATGGCGTGATACGGGATGATGTTGTAAACGCGCCAAACACAGGGAC
>JAFECY010000159.1 GCA_018241865.1 Pseudomonadota bacterium
CCACCATTTTCGACTTGGACATTGGTTTTGACATGCTTGGTGTTGACTGCCAAACCGCCCGGCACCACATCACCGCGGCTGTCCTTGGTCACGTCAACTGTCAGGATCACGCTGCCATCTGGCGTAATTTGCGGCGTGACTTCCAGTTTGAGATTGACTTTTTTGTAGGTCGTCGTCGGTGGGCTATTGCCCGAACCAGGCGTGGTAACCGGAATTTCCTCACCCTGCTCGATCAAGGCAGGTTGCTGATCGGCTGTCACCACACGCGGGCTGGAAACAATCTTACCTTGACCATCCGACTCCAAAGCTGTCAGTTCCAGTCCGATGAAACGCGTTGCCGCCGCATTGAACAAGGTCAGCGCCAGTGAACCCGCACTAAAACCATTGACTGGTGCCGCTGGTAGATTCACCGAGTTTGAATTGGTAATGGTATTCGGAGTCGCACCCAGCGAGCCACCGACTTGCATGGTTTTTGAGTCAACGATGCCCGTGTTACCAAATCCCAATTTAGCGCCCAGATTCCGGCCAAATTTGTCATTCGCCTCAACAATCCGCGCCTCGATCAAAACTTGTCGGGTCGGCACGTCGGTAATTGCGATCAGCTTGCGCACTTCTTCCAGCTTGGTCGAGATATCGGTCACGATCAGCTTGTTCGTGCGTGGATCAACCACCGCACTACCACGCTTAGACAGCACGCTATTTTTACTGGTGCCATCGACGCCAAAGATCGATTTGAATGCGTCCGCTTTTTGATAGTTCAATTGGAAGGTTTCAGTCCGTACTGGCTCCAATTCAGAAATTTGGGATTTTTGTTCCAGCTCCAGTTTTTCCTTGGTCAGCAGTTCATCGCGCGGCGCAATCCAAATCACAGAACCATTCTTGCGCATGTCCAAGCCCTTGGCTTGCATCACGATATCCAGCGCTTGATCCCAAGGCACATCCTTCAAACGCAAGGTCAGGTTGCCAGTGACAGTATCGCTAGTGATGATATTAAAGCCCGTGAAGTCCGCAATCACCTGCAACACGGCTCGCACTTCGACGTTCTGGAAATTCAGCGACAATTTTTCGCCACGATAGCCTTGCGATCCTTGAACCAGCTTATTAGGTTGCTCCTTGATTGGCTTGACCTCGATCACTAGTTGCGTATCGCTCTGGTAGGCGCTGTGCTCCCACAAGCCATTCGCATCAATCACCATTTGAATGTTATCGCCTTGCTGTTTAGTCGTAATGGATTGCACCGGCGTACCAAAATCGGTGACATCCAGACGGCGGCGCAGTGTATCCGGCAGACTCGTCTTGGTGAAATCGACCAAAATTTTCTGCCCTTGCTGGCGTACATCGACACCAATTTGGCTACTCGACAAATCGACTACAATGCGTCCTTCACCGCCGCTACCGCGTCGGAAATCGATGTCGCGCAAAGATGGTTTTCCCGTCGCTGCCGATGCGGTTTGAGTGGAAACCGGCGCACCGGAAGAATTGACTGCCGTCGCCACGCCACCCGAGCCATCGATAGTAACCACCACGGCATTGCCGTCCACCGCCGTCGCATAATTCAAAGGGCGCAACAGATTGAACACTAGACGTGAACGCTCACCCGCTTGCACCAGATTCACGTTGCGCACATCGCCCAAATTGATGGACTGGGCATTCTTACCAGTGGCATTAGCGGTATTGGCAAAATCCAGCGCAATCCGAGCCGGATTGGTAATCGAAAAACCAATGGGTGCCTTACCGACCGGATTCTTGAGCGTCACCTTGACGATGACATTCGCTCCTTGTTGATAAGCATTGATCGATTCGATTGAGTTTTCCTGCGCAAACGCCGGAGAACACAACTGGAACATAACGGCCAACCCCAGCAATTGCAGTCCCTTGCGCATCTTTGCACCCCAATTAATGTGTTGTTTTTTCAACGCAATCATTTTTTCATCTCCTGCAACTCTAACTTGGCTTTACGTTCGACCCATTCACCGGCCGCATCCTGAACAATTTCCTTCAACTCGATTTCATTTTCCGAAATATGGGTCACGATGCCGTTACTCTGTCCCATGTAATTTCCGATCTTGACTTGGTAAACCGTCTTATCGGCCAATACCAAACCATAATCAAGCCCAACTTTTTGCAGGGTACCGACCATTTGCAAGGTATCTAACGGATAAGCCTCCAAGGCTTCACGACGACGATCAGGATTAGGAGCCAACGCGCTAGAACTGTTGCCCTTGGACTTGGCCAGCGCAATTGCCAGCTTGCTAGGGTTGAAGGGGTCGAGACTATCTTTCACCACGTAGCTGAACGGCGTAAATTTCTTGGGCTCCGACAGCTTAGTTACAGATACCTTGGTTTGCTGTCGCAATCCATCCATCCACTGTTTGACATCTTGTATTCCGCCATCACCACAACCGGCTAAACCGGATAGCAACAGCATACAAAGGGCGGCGCGCCCAGTGCGCGAGACGATCATTTCTTAGCCCCCTTCTTGTCCTTGGCCGCAGCCTTGCGCTGCGCATCAACCTCATCGCGATCAAGATAGCGGAAAGTTTTGGCTACCGCATCCAAAGACAGAGCGCCGCCTTGGCCAACCACCAAGTTCAAATTATTCAAGGTCACGATACGCGGCAAACTGGCAATATCTCCAGCGAATGCGCCGATATCGTGATAACTGCCATTCACCTTGATATTGATCGGCTGCTCGGCATAATAATCTTTCACGACTTGCGACCCCGGCTTGAACAACTCGAATTGCAAACCGCGCCCCAAGCCAGCTTGGTTAATATCAGACAACAAGGCATCCATTTCCGCCTTGCTTGGCAATTGTTTTTCTAAGGTGGCAACGTACTCTTCCGCCTGTTTCTTTTGCTGCCGCAAAGCATCCAAATTAATTGCTTGCTGCAGCTTATCCTGATATTCCTTTCTAAGGGTTTCCTCTTGCTGCGCTCCTTGAGCCAGAGTATCCATCTGATCGCTCCAGTAGAAATACCAGCCAAGAGCAACGACAAATACCGCCATCAAAAGTGCACACACCAAACGTGGCACGATCGGCCACAAACCCGGATTCCGGCCATTCAGACCGCGGAACTGAGCCGCAATATCTATATTTTTCATGTTTGCCATGGCGCGCTTTCCTTAAGGCTTCTTGGGCTCGGCCGGAGCGGGGGCAGCAGCTCCGGCACTCGCCGCTTTTGCGCTTGCAGCAGAAGCTGCAGCAGCCGCCGTCGCCATCTGTTTTTCTTGGTCACGTGGCCGCTTGATACCGACATTGAGCGAGAATTCGAAAATCTTTTTCATATCCTTGCCCTGACCAACGCTAGAGGCGCGAATTTCAATCAATTCCGGCCGCTCTAACCAAGGTGAATTGTTGCCTAGATTGCGCAACAACTCGGAAACTCGGTCATTCGATTGCGCATACCCGACCAGCACCACGCGCTGGGCTTCCTGCTTGAAGGATTTCAGGTAAACACCTTCTGGAACTTGCTTGACCAATTCATCCATCAGGTACACCGGCTGATTACGATCAGCCTGCAAATCTTCCACGGCATTCTGCCGCGCTTTGAGCGCCTCGATTTCTTCCCGCAGCGTGGCGACTTCCTTAATTTGCGCATCTAACTTGATGTTTTCACCCTTGATGAAGTCATTGCGCTGGTTTTGATTGTCGATTTTGGCGGCATAGAAGCCCGCCACCGCCAACACGACCAAACCGCCGATCAGCGCGGCCGCAGCCAGCATCACGACAAAAAGTTTCTTCCGCAGCTGACGCTTTTCTTCGCGATGCGGAAGCAGATTGATTCTGACCATCAGTCAAATCTCCTCATCGCCAAGCCGCAAGCCACTAGCAGCGATGGCGCTTCGCTGCGTAATTGTTTTTCCCGCACGTTCGAACCGATTTGCATACCCTTGAATGGGCTGACCACAGCCGTAGCAACTTTGGTGCGATCGGCCACGATTTCCGCCAAACCTGGAATGGCCGCACAACCGCCCGCCAAGAATATTTGGTCGATGCGAGTGTAAGGCGTGGAAGTGAAGAAGAATTGTACGGCACGCGTAATTTCCATCGCCGTACTATCGAGGAAAGGCTCCAGCAAGTCGCGCTCATAGCCCTCCGGCAAATCGCCCGACCTTTTCTTGGCGTCAGCTTCTTCCTGCGACAAACCGTAGGCACGCATGATGTCTTGCGTCAACTGATTGCCGCCGAATGCTTGCTCGCGCTCGTAAATCGCCTGCCCATCCATCAATACGGAAATATGTGTCACTTGGCTACCGATTTGCATCAAGGCGACGATCTGACCCTGACCACCCTTGGGCAACTGGGCAGTAAGCCGCTCCACCGCAGCACGCGCCGCGTAGGATTCAATATCCATAACCTTGGGAATCAAGCCAGCCGCTTCGGCCACCGCCACCCGATCCTCAACCTTTTCCTTACGAGTCGCCGCCAGCAACACCTCCACATCCTCGGGGGAGTTGGGCGCCGGGCCAATCAGATCGAAATCCAGACTGACCTCATCTAGCGCGAAAGGAATGTACTGACTAGCTTCCGTCTCGACATGCATCTCCAACTCTTCTTCCACCATACCGCCGGGAAGAATAATTTTCTTGGTGATGACCGACGCCGGCGGCAAACCCATCGCGACATGCTTGGCGCGGGTGCCGCTCTTTTTCCACACCTTGCGCACAGCTTCGGCGACTTGTTCGATGTTTTCGATATTGCCGTCCACGACTGCGCCGCGCGGCAGGTATTCGGTTGCGAAACGCTCCAGACGCAATTCATTTTTACCGGATTGCGACAGCTCCACCAGCTTGACGCCGGACGTGCTGATATCCAGTCCGACCAATGGTGCGTTCTGATTACCGAGTAGTGATCCTAGATCTAAGGCCAAGGCCAGCTCTCCCCCGAAAAAACGATTTTTTCTCGTCAACCCGACTGCTCCGCTCCGCGTAACAGTCACACTCAGAAAATTTCGTTTAAAAACCTGTGTTTAGGCGACATTTATCAATGGTTACATTAAATCCTAGCAACAAGCTTCCAAATGTGTAAAGTAATTTCCGATTTGAAATTCGTTATTCCGTTGTCAAAATCCGACGTTGCGGCAGTTTGTCGCCCACCCACCGCACTTATTCAGCTGGCGAAAGTTCCCCCCTGTCGTCGCCGTTTATAATGCCCCTCGATATCGATTTTCTCTATATTTCTCTAGCATGACCACTCACTCTCCGGCGGACGACGCCCTGCCGCCGACGCCTACGCCGACTTCCATGTACTGGCGCCTGCTTTCCTTCCTGCTCCGATGGACGCTGATCTTGGTCGGCACGGTCGTCGCCTTTGCCGTGATGGGCGTGTTGCTCGTGTGCTTCGTGCTGGCCATGGCGTATCCAAACCTACCTTCTCTAGAATCGCTGACCGATTACCGGCCAAAAATTCCCTTGCGCATTTTTTCGGCGGACAAGGTTTTGATCGGCGAATTCGGCGAAGAGCGTCGCAACATGACACGCATTCAGGACATTCCTGAGATCATGAAAAAAGCCGTGCTGGCAATCGAGGATGACCGCTTCTACGATCACGGCGGCGTCGATATTCAAGGCGTTATACGCGCAGCGCTGCACAATGCTTCCGGCGGCAGCCGGCAAGGTGCCTCGACCATCACCCAGCAAGTGGCGCGCAATTTTTTCCTCACCAGCGAACAAACATTCAAGCGCAAAATTTATGAAATGCTACTCGCATGGAAGATCGAGCAAAATCTGTCGAAAGATCAGATCCTAGAAGTCTATATGAACCAGATTTATCTGGGGCAGCGCGCCTACGGCTTTTCATCGGCCGCGCAAATTTACTTCGGTAAGAAATTGAAAGATATTTCCATCGCCGAGGCGGCCATGCTCGCAGGCTTACCGAAAGCGCCTTCGGCCTACAATCCGATCGCCAATCCGAGTCGCGCCAAGAAACGCC
>JAFECY010000015.1 GCA_018241865.1 Pseudomonadota bacterium
ATCATGGACTTACGGCCGCAAGCGCAACCATCTTCTGAAAAGATGGAAAAGTCCCGACCTCCCTAGTCTCGGGGGATATTAGGGAAATTATGTTGCAGATTGACAACGACAAAACAAGCCACAGGCCGTCTTGCTCATGCATCCAAAATGATGCGCAACATGCGCCGCAGAGGTTCCGCCGCACCCCACAGGAGTTGATCGCCGATCACAAAGGCAGAAATATATTCCGGCCCCATGTTCAACTTGCGCACCCGGCCGACGCCGACCTGCAGGCCGCCGGTGATAGACGCAGGCGTCAGCTCCTGCTCGGTAATCGCGCGCTCGTTCGGCACCCACTTCACCCACGGATTGCCAGACTTGATAATGTTTTCGATTTCGGCCAGCGGCAAATCCTTCTTCAGTTTCAGCGTCAGCGCTAGGCTGTGGCAGCGCATGGCGCCGATGCGCACGCACAGGCCGTCCACCGGGATCGTTTGCGTATTGCCGAGTATCTTATTGACCTCAGCTTGCCCCTTCCACTCCTCCTTGGACTGACCGTTGTCGAGCTGCTTATCGATCCACGGGATCAAGCCACCAGCCAGCGGCGCAGGAAAATATTCGGTCGGCACATCGGTGCGGATGGTCTGAGCAACCTTGCGATCGATGTCCAAGATGGCCGACGACGGCGTCGCCAGTTCATTCGCTACGGCGGAATGGATCACTCCCATGCCCTTCAACAGTTCGCGCATGTGGTTCGCGCCGCCGCCGGAAGCCGCTTGGTAAGTCATCGAACTGGCCCACTCGACCAGGCCTTCCTTGAACAAGCCGTTGACGCCCATCAGCAGGATGGAGTTGGTGCAATTGCCGCCGATGTAGTTCTTGACGCCACGCTTTAAGCCATCCTTGATGACGTGCATGTTGACCGGATCGAGAATGATGATGGCGTCATCGGCCATGCGCAGCGTCGAAGCTGCGTCGATCCAATAACCATTCCAGCCGGCTGCGCGCAGCTTCGGAAAGACTTCGGTCGTGTAATCACCGCCTTGGCAGGTAATGATGATGTCGCACTTCTTCAGCTCGTCGATGTTATTGGCGTCTTTCAGAGTGGATTCTTTCTTCGCCAGCGCCGGAGCTTTGCCGCCGGCATTCGACGTCGAAAAAAATACCGGTTCGATATGGGCGAAATCGCCCTCTTCCTGCATGCGTTGCATCAGGACCGAACCCACCATACCGCGCCAACCGACCAAGCCAACCAGTTTCATCATCTTTCCTTCAACTTGAAATCAAATTCCTTGCGCCGTTCAGGCCAGCGCTTTCACCACCGCGTCGCCCATTTCCTCGGTACCGACCTTGGTCGTGCCTTGCTCGTAAATGTCGCCGGTACGCAATCCTTGCGTCAGCACCTTCTTGACGGCGTTCTCGATGCGACCGGCCTGATCCGCCTTGTTGAGCGAATAACGCAACATCATCGCCGCCGACAGGATGGTTGCCAGCGGATTAGCGATGTCTTTGCCAGCGATATCCGGTGCCGAGCCGTGCGAGGGTTCGTACAAGCCCTTGTTGTTGGCATCCAGCGAAGCCGACGGCAGCATGCCGATCGAGCCGGTCAGCATCGCAGCTTGATCGGAGAGGATGTCGCCGAACATGTTGCCGGTGACGATCACGTCGAACTTCTTCGGCGCGCGCACCAGTTGCATCGCGGCGTTATCGACATACATGTGGTCGAGCGCAACATCGGGATATTCTTTGTGCACATCGGTGACGATGTCTTTCCAGAACTGGAAAGTTTCCAGCACATTGGCCTTATCCACCGAAGTCAGACGCTTGCCGCGCTTTTGCGCCGCTTGAAAGGCCACATGCGCGATGCGGCGAATTTCCGGCTCGGCGTAACGCATGGTATCGAAGCCTTCGCGCGTCCCCTTGAACGGCCCATCCGGGCATTCGCGCACGCCGCGCGGCTGGCCGAAATAAATATCGCCGGTCAGCTCTCGGATAATCAGGATATCCAGACCCGACACCACTTCCGGCTTCAAGGTCGAAGCACCGGCCAATTCTGGGTATAAAATCGCCGGACGCAAGTTAGCGAACAAATTCAGGTTCTTGCGCAAACCGAGGATCGCCTGTTCCGGGCGCAATGGACGATCCAGCGTATCGTATTTCCAATCACCAACCGAGCCGAACAGCACAGCATCGGCCTGCAACGCCAATTTCAAAGTGCCTTCAGGCAGCGGATGGCCGTGCGCCTCGTAACCCGCGCCGCCGACCGGCGCGGTTTCCATTTCAAATTTCTCGTCGAGCGCATTCAAAACCTTGATAGCTTGCTTGACGATTTCGGGGCCGATGCCGTCACCCGGTAACACTGCAATTTTCATAGCTTTATCCATTGTGGGACAGAGTTAAGCGTAGCGGTACTCTATCCTCGACATTCTCTAACTGAAATCAGATCGTATTACCCAGCCAAGGTTGCGCCACCAAATGACGTTCCTCGTAAGCACGAATCTGATCCGCTTTGCGCAGCGTCAAACCGATATCATCCAAACCGTTCAGCATGCAGTACTTGCGGAAGGCATCGATGTCGAACGGATAGCTGACGCTGCCGTTGCTGGTGGCAACCAGTTGTTTTTCCAAGTCGATGACTAGGCGATAACCGGGAAACGCCTTGACCTCATTGAACAGATGCTCCACCTGCGTTTCCGACAAGGCGATCGGCAGCAGCCCATTCTTGTAGCAATTATTGAAAAAAATATCGGCGAAGCTTGGCGCAATCACGGCACGGAAGCCGTACTGTTCCAGCGCCCACGGCGCATGTTCGCGCGAAGAACCGCAGCCGAAATTCTTGCGCGTCAGCAGGATAGCCGCGCCCTGATAGCGTGGCTGGTTCAGCACGAAATCTGGATTCGGCGGACGCTTGCTGTTGTCCATGCCCGGCTCGCCATGATCGAGATAGCGCCACTCGTCGAACAGGTTCGGGCCAAAGCCGGATCGCTTGATCGATTTCAGAAATTGCTTGGGGATGATCGCATCCGTATCGACATTGGCGCGATCCAGCGGCGCGACCAACCCATCTAGTAAAATAAATTTATTCATACCGATTGCGTCTCTTGCTCACTACAACTATTATCGTTTGCTCTTTTCCTGCATTTTTTCGCCGACTTTTTCGATGTCCTGACCAAAACCGTGGACGGTATTGCAAGCAACCAGCAACTGGCTCATAGCGATCAGCAAAAACAGGGCGATGGCTTTCCTCATCATTTCTCCCGATTGAATTACAAGGAACGAACATCAACAAAATGGCCTTCGATTCCCGCTGCTGCCGCCATCGCCGGCGACACCAGATGGGTGCGGCCGCCCTGTCCCTGACGGCCTTCAAAGTTGCGGTTCGAGGTCGAGGCACAACGTTCACCCGGCTCTAAACGGTCGGCATTCATCGCCAGACACATCGAGCAACCCGGTTCGCGCCATTCAAAACCGGCATCCTTGAAAATCCGGTCCAAGCCTTCGCGCTCGGCCTGTTCCTTGACCAAACCGGAGCCCGGCACCACCAGCGCCAGCTTGACGTTAGAGGCACGGAATTTGCCGCGCACCACCGCCGCTGCTGCACGTAAATCCTCGATGCGCGAATTGGTGCAGGAGCCGATAAAAACTTTGTCGATGCGAATATTGCCGATCGGCGTATTCGGTTGCAGCCCCATGTAGGCCAGCGCCTTTTCCATCGCGTCACGCTTGACGGTATCTTTTTCCTTGTCCGGGTCGGGAACGCGGTCGTCGATCGACACCACCATTTCCGGCGAAGTGCCCCAAGTCACCTGTGGCCTGATCTCGGCGGCGTTCAAGGTCACTACCAAATCGAATTTCGCGCCCGCATCCGAATGCAGGGTGCGCCAGTATTCGACGGCGCGTTCCCAGTGCGGGCCGACCGGCGAGAAAGGACGACCCTTGACGTAGTTGATCGTGGTGTCGTCCACCGCCACCATGCCGGCGCGGGCACCGGCTTCGATCGCCATGTTGCAAATGGTCATGCGACCTTCCATCGACAGCGAACGGATGGTCGAGCCGGCGAACTCGATCGCATAACCCGTGCCGCCGGCCGTGCCGATCTTGCCGATCACGGCCAGCACGATGTCTTTGGCGGTGACGCCGGTCGGCAGCGCGCCATCGACCTGCACCAGCATGGCTTTCGATTTTTTGCTCAACAAGGTTTGCGTCGCCAGCACATGCTCGACTTCGGAGGTGCCGATACCGTGCGCCAAGCAACCGAAAGCACCATGAGTCGAAGTATGCGAATCGCCGCACACCACGGTCATGCCCGGCAGCGTCGCGCCCTGCTCCGGGCCGATCACATGGACAATGCCTTGGCGTTTGTCGCGCATGTTGAAATAAGTCAAACCGTACTGGTGCGCATTGGCGTCCAAGGTTTCAACCTGCAGGCGCGAAATCGGATCGGCGATGCCCTGCGAACGGTCGGTGGTCGGCACATTGTGGTCGGCCACCATCAGATTGGCGGCATTACGCCACGGCTTGCGGCCGGCCAGCGTCAAGCCCTCGAAGGCCTGTGGACTGGTCACTTCGTGCAGCAAGTGGCGGTCGATGTACAGGATGGTGGTGCCATCGTCGCCGGTTTCGACGACGTGCGAATCCCAGAGTTTGTCGTAAAGCGTTTGAGCCATGTTTCGAGTGTAGGCGCGATCGCGCACAAGAACAAAAGAACGGTCTTTGATTATGCCATATTTGCGGCGCACCATCTTGCCGGTAAAACCACGATTTCAGAATGAAAACACTGCAGCGGCAGGCTGCGGGCGCAGTGATGGTTTTTCATTTCTTCGGCGCTGTTGAGGAGCGGTAATGCGGCCTTCTAACGCGCTGGCTAGCCCACTTTTTAGGAAGAAATCGTCATTTTCCTGACTCACGATCCGCTTGCCATCGATAGGACAAGGCTGCTGCCGCAGCCGCGCCGAGCGCCATGAGCGCTGCGATGAAATAGATTGATGCCGGGCTGATTTTATCCCAGGCAATGCCGAGGGCAAGCGCCCCCAAACTACCGCCTAAGCCATAGGAAATACTGGTGAACAGCGCCTGTCCGCGCGCCTGCAAGGGGCCGGCAAACCAGCGCTGCAAAGTCGCCACCGAAGCCGAATGATGGGTGCCGAACGTAGCCGCGTGCAAAACTTGTGCGAGCAGAAGCCAAGCTAACGATTGCGCGAACCAGCCGATCATGGCAAAGCGCAACACCGCCAGCAGCAGGCTGGCCAGCATCAGCCGTCGCACGCCGAAGCGGCGGAACAACGGTGCTTGGTAATAAAAGAAAACGATTTCGGCGATTACGCCCAGCGACCACATCCAACCGATCAACGACTTGCTGTAGCCGACCTGCGCCAGATACAACGAATAAAACACATACAGCGAGGCATGCGCCGCGATCATCAGGAAGGTGGACAGGAAAAACGCGATGACTTCGCGTCGCCGCAACAACGCCAGCACCGACGGCCCATCGCACACGCGATGCACGTGTAGCGATTCGCGCATGCGCAGCGTCACCATGAAAACGCCCGTCAGCAGCGTCAGCGCGATCCAGGGCATGAAACCGACGCCGAACCAGTCCAGCAGATAGCCCCCCAGCGTCACCACGACGATGAAGCCGACCGAACCCCACAGGCGCAATTGGCCGTAGCGGCTGAGGTCGCCCTGCATTTCCGACAGCATCAATGCTTCCGACACCGGCCCTTGGGCGCTGATGAAGATATTGACCGCCACCATCAGCAGCAGGAAAGACGTGAACCCCGAGCCGAAGCACATGCCGATGAAAGAAAGCGCCGCCGCGCCGGCGGTCCAGCGCAGCAGCAGCACCCTTTTCTGGGTATGGTCGGCGGCCCAGCCCCAGACATTCGGGCCGAAGATGCGCATGATCTGCATCATCGACACCAGCAGGGCGATTTGCGGCGCGCTCATGCCCTTGTCGGCGAAGAACAGGCTGGCATAGGGCGAAAAGACACCGACGTAGCCGAAGTAGGCAAAGAAAAACAGCGCGAAATGGCGCGACTGCCGGGGCCAAGGCGAAGGACTCACGACGAGAAGGAAGAAAGACTTGGTGGCGGGTGCGGGATCGCCAAGCGGGCTTACTTCACCCGACCCGGAATCTGCGGCGTATCAATCCGCACATCGCCACATTGCGCGCGATTGCGTAAAGCATGATCCATCAGCACCAACGCCAACATGGCTTCGGCAATCGGCGTGGCGCGGATGCCGACGCAAGGATCGTGACGGCCGAAGGTTTCCACCTTGACCGGGTTGCCATTCTTGTCGATGGAATTGCGCGGGGTGCGGATCGAGGAAGTCGGCTTGATCGCAATCGATACCGTGATGTCCTGCCCGGTCGAGATGCCGCCAAGGACGCCGCCGGCATTGTTGGAAAGGAAGCCGGCCGGCGTCAACTCGTCGCCATGCTCGGTGCCCTTTTGCACGACCGATTTGAAACCGGCACCGATCTCGACGCCCTTGACCGCGTTGATGCCCATCATGGCGTAGGCGATGTCGGCATCGAGCTTGTCGTAGATCGGCTCACCCAGACCGATGGGCACATTCTGCGCCACCACGTCGATGCGCGCGCCGCAGGAATCGCCGGCCGCGCGCAGGTCGTCCATGTACTGTTCAAGTTGCGGCAAGATGCTGGCGTTGGCGGAGAAGAAGGGATTGTTCGGCACATGTTCCCATGCTTCAAACGGAATCGCGATCTCGCCCAACTGGCTCATGCACCCCTTGAAGGTGGTGCCATACTGCTGTTGCAGCCATTTTTTCGCAATCGCCGCCGCACCCACCACCGGCGCAGTCAGGCGCGCCGAGGAACGGCCGCCGCCGCGCGGATCGCGGATGCCGTATTTGTGCAAGTAGGTGTAATCGGCGTGGCCGGGACGGAAGGTTTCGACGATGTTGCCGTAATCCTTGCTGCGCTGATCTTCGTTGCGGATCAGCAGGGCAATCGGCGTGCCGGTGGTCTTGCCTTCATAGACGCCGGACAGGATTTCCACCGTATCGGATTCCTTGCGCTGCGTGACGTGGCGCGAAGTGCCGGGTTTGCGGCGATCCAGTTCCGGCTGAATGTCCGCTTCGGTCAAGGGCATGCCCGGCGGGCAGCCATCGACGACGCAGCCGATCGCCGGGCCGTGCGATTCCCCGAAGGTGGTCACGGTAAACAGGGTGCCGAAAGTATTGCCAGACATATGCGGAAATAGAGCAAGGGGTAAAGCGCCATTTTACCAGCGCCTTACTCCTTCAGGAGTGGCTTGCCCCTAGAGTGCCTGGCAAAATGAAGCGCAGCGGTTCTGAGTAGGGTGAAGCAGGGAATTCGAGCAGCATGCTGCTCGCCTGCGAAACGGCACTGGCTTACAAGGCAGTGTGCGCCCTGCAAGGGCGCCGCCGCAGACAGTACGCCTGTACGGCAAGGCGGCGCAACGCCCTCAGAATCATTTTGATAGATGCTCTTACTTCCATTCGCCGCGCAAGGCGGCAACTTTTTGATGCAGCGTTTCCGGCGTCACCTCAGCCGGAGCAACCGGCTGCCCCACCACCAGCGCCAAGCGCGACAAGGGGCCGCGCCGAAACGAACGGCCGAAAGGATTGCCTTCGCTGCGGGTCCACATGCTGCCCCACAAGCCACACAAGGCCATCGGAATCACCGGCACCGGCGTGCGCTCGATGATTTTCTTGATGCCGCCCTTGAATTCATTCATCTCGCCGCTACCGGTCAGCCTCCCTTCCGGGAAAATGCAGACCAGCTCGCCTTCCTGCAAGGCTTGCGCAATCGCATCATAGGCACGTTCCATCATCGCCGGGTCTTCTTTCGCCGGTGCAATCGGAATCGCTTTGGCGTTGCGGAATAGCCAAGACATGACCGGTATCTTGAAAATGCGATGATCCATCACAAAGCGAATCGGTCGCGGGCTCGCCGCCATAATGACAATGGCATCCACATAGCTGACGTGGTTGCACACCAGAACAGCCGCGCCTTCTTCTGGAATGCGATCGACGTCCACCCAGCGCACGCGGTGAATGGTATGAATCAGCAGCCAGGCCACAAAGCGAATCAGGAATTCCGGCACTAACGAGAAAATATACAGAGCAACGAAAGCATTCAAGATCGCCGTGACCATAAACAATTGCGGAATCGTCAGACCGAACTTGAGCAAAATCATCGCAACTAGCGCCGCACCGATCATGAACAGGGCATTGACGATGTTCATGCCGGCGATGGTGCGCGACATGTGTTGCGGGTCGCAGCGGGTTTGGATCATGGCGAACAGCGGCACGATATAAAACCCGCCGAAGACGCCGATCATCACGCAATCGAACAGTATGCGCATGCTGCCGGTCTGCGCCACGAACCCGGCGATATCGACTTGCACCGTGTTGCTGTAGCCGATGCTAGCAAGGAACAAATCAAAACCGAAGATCGACAAGCCGATCGAGCCGAACGGCACCAAACCGATCTCGACCTTGTGGCCGGAGAGTTTTTCGCACAACAGCGAACCAGCGCCAATCCCCAGCGAAAAAGCGGTCAGCAGCAGCACGAAAACGTCATGGTCGCCATGCAAATAATCCTTGGCATACACGGGAAATTGCGCCATGAACAAAAAGCCGTAAAACCAAAACCAGGAATTGCCCAGCACTGCCAAAAATACCGGTCGGTTCTTGCTGGTGAAGCGGATGTTGCGCACAGTTTCGCTGAAGGGATTCCAGTTGATTTTCAGATCCGCCTGCGCCGGCGGCGAAAACGGAATGGAACGACTGGCCAACCAACCCAACACAGCGATGGCAATCGCGCCGCCTGCCACCAGCTCGATGCCCCACGGTTTGTGCACCACCAGCACGGCACCCAGCACTTCGCCGAGCAGGATACCGACAAACGTACCCATTTCGATCAAACCGTTGCCGCCAACTAGCTCATCTTGTTTCAAATGCTGCGGCAGGTAAGCGTATTTGACCGGACCGAACATGGTCGAATGCAGGCCCATGCCGATCAAAGCCGCCACCAACAGCCACAGGTTGTGCGTCATCCAGCCGAATGCGGCAATGACCATGATCGCGATTTCCAGCACTTTGACATAGCGTGCTAAGCGCGATTTCTCGAATTTATCGGCCAACTGCCCGGCGCTGGCGGAAAACAATAGAAAGGGCAAGATAAACAAGCCCGGAAGGAGATTGTTCAACAAATCCACGGGCAGCTTGGTCCAGCTCAGCGTGTCGTAAGTCAGAATCGTCAGCAGCGCCGTCTTGAATACGTTGTCGTTGAAAGCGCCGAGAAACTGGGTGCTGAAAAATGGCCCGAAGCGGCGTTGCGCGAGCAGGGAAAATTGGCTGGATTGGCTCATGTCGGCTTGCGTAAAGTTAGGGGGATGACAGACAGGCGGATGATACAAGACCGGGGGATCGCGTGGCGGAATTGCGGGAAGTCGTGACCGGCGCTACCTCGCGTCGCATAAAAAAACCGTTCGCGGCAAGTCTGGCTTGCGGCGAACGGTTTCTAACATGCGGAAATTACTCGTCACCTTCCGCCGGCCAGTCGCGGATATAGGCTTTCAACATTTTGTTCTCGAAGCTTTGCGCTTCCAGCACGGCTTTGGCAACGTCGTAGAAGGAAATCACACCATGCAAAGTTTTGGCGTCCATCACTGGTACGTAGCGCGCATGTTTTTCCAGCATGATGCGGCGAACTTCGTTGACCTCGGTATCCGGCGTAATGGTGATCGGATGATCGTCCATATGCTTGCGTACGGTGTCGTCGCCGAGCGAGCCATTGTTGCGATCCATGGTCTTCATGACTTCGCGAAAGCTCAGCATACCGGCCAGTTCGCCAAACTCCATCACCACCAGCGAGCCGATATCTCTCTCCGCCATGGTGTGCACGGCTTCCCGCATTGAGGCGTCCGGCTTGACCGTGTACAGGATGTCGCCTTTAACCTTGAGGATTTCCGATACTTTCATGTTTTCACCTCGACGAATTGCGATTCTTACATGGCAATGTAACGTAAGCCCGAGCAAAAATCCAGCAATCAAGCCGTCACGGCAAAATGCTCGCTCAAGCTTTGCAACAAGCCCTGCTCCACTGCCGCCTCGACCCGCTGCGTCAACGCAGTATCGGCAGCTACGCTAAAGACAAACAAGCGGTACACATCGGCCAGTTTCAGTTGTTGCGGATTCGCCAGCAACGCCCACCGATCCAAGCCTTCGGTGATGCGCTTCCCCCACTGCACGCGGCGCGGCAAATCGGTCTTGAGCCGGCCAACCCAACCGGCGGCATGCATCCGGCGCAACAGCGTTTCCGATTCATCAAAACCAAGCCGTGTCACGGCACGAATGGCCACTGCATCCACTGCCGCAGTGTCGCCCGACTGACGGGCGTCGTACAGCACGCGCAACACCGCCATCGCATCCACGAAAGCGCCGCCTGGCGTGGCAACATGCCACCAACGTTCGTAGCGCACCACCGGCAGCGCCGCTGCCAGCAACGCGCCCGACAAGGTAATCATCCAAAACAGATAAATCCAAACCAAGAAGATCGGCACCGCCGCCACCGCGCCGTACACGATGGTGTAGGTGGGAAATTTAGCGATATACACCGCGAATAGCCGTTTGGCGATCTCGAAGGCAATGCCAGCGAGTAAGCCGCCCGCCAGCGCATCGCGCCAATCGATCAGCTTGTTCGGCACTGCCATATAGATTAGGGTGAAAGCGCCGACCGTTAGCATGACTGAAAACAACGTGTAAAACACCGCCCCCAACACCGGCATGCCGGAGGCAACGCCATGGGTCGCGGCGAATACATAGGATGTCACGCTGATCGACACGCCGATCAGTAGCGGCCCGAGCGTAACAATCGCCCAGTACACCACGATACGCTGCCCCAACGGCCGGCTTTCTTTGGCGCGCCAGATTTGATTGAAAACGCGATCGATCATCGACATCATCGCCACCGCCGTCAAAATTAGAATCACGCCACCCATCGCAGATAAACCCTTGGACTTGGCGGAAAATTGACTCAAATACCCAAGAATGGTGTTGGCGATGCTCTTAGGCATCAAATTTTTGACGAAGTAAGCTTCCAGCGCAGTGCGGAAAGTCTCGAACAATGGAAAAGCGGTAAAGATCGCCAGCGCAATAGTCAGCGTCGGTACCAACGCCAGCACGGTCGTAAAGGTCAAACTGCCGGCGACTTCAGGCAGGTGTTCCTCGTTTAAACGACGCGAGGCGAAGCGCAACAAATCACGCGCTTGCGACCAAGCAAATTGGCGTGGTTTAGGCAGAGACAAATTCATGATTGGCGATTTCCGAGAGCGGCGAGCCGCATAAAGCGCCCTATAATACCAACTATGATTTCTCCCGACCTCAGCATTCTCGTTCTCTATTATTCGCGCAACGGCGCAACCCGCAAACTAGCCGAGCTGATCGCCCAAGGCGTCGAGAGCGTGCCCGGCTGCGATGCGCGTCTGCGTACAGTACCGGCGGTCTCCACCGTCGCCGAAGCGACCGAGCCCGACATTCCACGCGAAGGCGCGCCCTACGTCGAACTGCAGGATCTAGAAGAATGCGACGGCCTCGCACTCGGTTCGCCCACCCGTTTCGGCAACATGGCGGCAGCCATGAAATATTTTTGGGATGGCACCTCGACCCAATGGCTGTCCGGCGCGCTCTCTGGCAAACCCGCCTGCGTATTCACTTCCACCGCCAGTCTGCACGGCGGCCAAGAAGCCACGCTGCTGACCATGATGATCCCGCTGCTACATCACGGCATGGTGGTGCTCGGCCTGCCTTACACGCATCCAGAATTGATGCATACCGCCAGCGGCGGCACGCCCTACGGTGCCAGCCATTGGTCCGGCACGAACGGCAGCCAACCAATTTCAGAAGAAACCCGCGCGCTGACCATCGCACTCGGTCGTCGCTTGGCCGAAACGGCGCGCAAGCTGCGGAGTTCGACATGAACGCAGGAACCAGCGCCCGCGCCTGCCACGTCGCCGCCGTCGCCAGCCTGCTGGCGCTGATCTGCTTAGGCACTGCTTGGGAATTATTTCTCGCGCCGTTGCGGCCAGGTGGTTCGTGGCTGGTGTTGAAAATCGTGCCGCTATTGTTTCCCCTGCTCGGCGTCATCCGACGCGATGTGTACACCATGCAATGGTCGTCCATGCTGATTCTGCTCTACTTCGCCGAAGGCCTAGTGCGCGCCACCTCCGACCGGGTGGCGATGTCGGTCACGCTGGCTTGGATCGAAGTGGCGCTGACCATCGTCTTCTTTTTCTGCTCGCTGTTCTATCTGCGTCCTTACAAAAAGGCGGCCAAAAAACTGGCGCGTCAAGCAATCGACAAAGCC
>JAFECY010000160.1 GCA_018241865.1 Pseudomonadota bacterium
ACCAGACCGTGGGCACGGCCGGAAAAACTGACCAGCAAATGTTGCGCTTCGCAGTAGTTGTCTAGCGTCAGTTCGACATTTGCCAGCGGATGATCTTTACGCATCACGCAAACATATTTGCCGGTGTACAGACGTTCGTGTCGTATCGGACTGCTCTGCTCCGTGCCAAGTTGCGCCACGACGCCGGGGAAAAAACCTATGGTTAGATCGATATCGCCGCGCAACAGCATTGGCCGTGGATCGCGTGTGGTCAGCGGCACCATGCGTACGTTGATGCCGGGCGCATCGCGTTCGATGTCGCGGACTAACGCCGGTAACCATAACGCAGCGGGCGAGTCGGCCATCGCCATGCGAAAAGTGGCGTGCATTTTGGACATGTCGAAGGTGCTGGGCGTGACGGCGGCTTCTAATTCAGCCAGAGCCGTACGCACGGTCGGCCACAGCTCTTCGGCGCGCGGTGTCGGCCGCACGCCATGCGCGGTACGGATGAGCAGTTCGTCGTTGAGCGCGTCGCGCAAACGCTTTAAGGCATTAGACACCGCTGGTTGGGTCATCGCCAGTCGGTTCGCCGCGCGTGTCAGATTTTGCTCCGACATGATGGCGTCGAAAACGCGCAAGAGATTGAGATCGAGGGTGAGGAAGCTCATAGCAAAAGCTTAATGGAAAAATTGCGGCGAGATTTGAAACCGGCCTCGCCATTCACAAAAATTATAATCCATATCGAGAATCGAAATTGGCTATATAACAGAGGGCTTCCTATACTGATTTACAGCAACACATTACTCAAGGAGTCCATCATGTCTTTTCTCGCCGTCGCCATTCCGGTCGAAGCAGCCGTTGCCAATCTCCCCCTGCTGGCGCGTTCTGCGCTGGGTTTCGGCATATTTGGCGCCATCATCAGCCTGACATTGGCGTTTAAGCCCTTGTTGAAAGGCTTGTGGCAAGCCTTGTTGCTGGCGCTGAAACCACGCCACCATCTGCAAGCTGGCCGCGCCCATGCTGCTGCGCTGCTGCAAACTTTGGCTTGCGATTTTGAGGCCAATCAGCCGAGTCAAGCCGAAGAGTTGCGTCGATTGGCGTCGCGCGGCTGAGCGATGAAGCGATGACTATTCCAACCCTTGGATCAGCATTTGGGTATTGACCACGCGCGCTGTGCCGCGCACCAGTTCGCCATCTTGGCGGTACCAGCGCTGCACAACGTAGGGGCCGTACCCGGTTTCCTCGCGGAGGGCGAATTGAAAAATTGCATCCCATTCGCCATCCTCTGGCATCACCCATACCACTTGCCGACCGTGATCGGCAAGGGTGCCGGCATGACGCAAGTTGCGACGCACGCCTTCGGCGCGGAGTTCGGGATCGGCAACATAACGGCCATCGGCTGATGGCATGGGCAACACCAACGGCACACGCTTTTCCACTAGCGCGGTTGCGCCGGTTTTGAAGCGTGCCCAAGGACCAAGCAGCGTTTGTTCGACCAAATATCGCTCTTCGGATGAGAGTGGCTGGTCGAGGAAATAGCAAGAAAGCGGGCTGGATGAGGTCATCGCCGGCGTTTCTTCCATTGATAATCGGCATGTGGATCGGCCGCGCCCGCCGGACCGACTGCATTTGGATTTTCCGCGCACATGGTGATGAAACCGGGCGCTTCGCCGGCGCGCTGTCGGCTACGGAGGCTTTCCATGAATTGCAATGCTGCGCGCAAATCATCGCCGGTGAATTCTTGGGCATGATGACGGCGTGCATCCGGCGCGGTTGTCGTCCAGTAAATCATGTACATCACGCTCTCCGGTAAACTGCCGCCTCAGTGCAGTCGTGCACCGACCATCGCAAAGCTCTTTAGAAACTCGCCCGCCGGCAACCGCTTGCCACCGGGTTTTTGTAATTCACCAACACGGATTGCGCCAGCACCGCAGGCAATGACGACACCGTTGGCATCGGCTTGCAGCACCGAACCAGTAGTCGCTCCAGCGTGGCCTACCACCGCTTCGGCGCGCCACAATTTCACTACCGTACCATTGCATGTTGCGCTGGCACCCGGGAAAGGATTGAAGGCGCGGATCTTGCGCGCCACCACGGTAGCGGGAAGGGTGAAATCGAGCGCGGCTTCCTCCTTGGCGATCTTGGCGGCATAGCTCACACCGTCTGCCGGCTGCGGCGTCGTTTGCAGCGCGCCACGTTCCAGTTGGTGCAAGGTTTGCACGATCATCTTACCGCCGAGACCAGCTAATTTATCGTGCAGGCTGCCAGTGGTGTCGTCGGTTGCGATCGGCACGCTTTCTTTCAGCAGCATTGACCCGGTATCTAATCCCTCGTCCATTTGCATGATGGTGATGCCGCTTTCGGTATCGCCGGCTTCGATGGCGCGATGGATGGGCGCTGCGCCGCGCCAGCGCGGTAAAAGCGAGGCGTGGATATTGATGCAGCCGTATCGAGGTAGATCGAGGATCGTGCGCGGCAGAATCAAGCCATAGGCTGCCACCACGACCACATCCGGTTGTAGGTCACGCAAAAGCGCATGTACTTTTGCTGCCTCGTCCGGGTATTTGCCATCCAGCCGCAGCGACACCGGTTGTGCGACAGCGATGTCTTGCGTCAGTGCGAACTGTTTGACGGCCGAGGGCTGCAACTGCATGCCGCGACCAGCCGGCCGGTCGGGCTGGGTCAGCGCTAGGAGGATATCGAAACCAGCGGCGTGCAAGTCGCGCAACGCGACGGCAGCAAATTCGGGCGTGCCCGCAAAAACGATTTTCATGGCGGGCATTGTATTACTGCGCAGAGGAGATGGGCTAGCGAACGGATGTACTACGCTGCCGGTCGCGCATCAGCTCACGCTCTTCCTTCTGCAGTTTGGTTTTGATGCGATTGCGTTTCAGCGGCGATAGGTATTCGACGAAAACCTTGCCCTTCAAATGATCCATCTCGTGCTGGATGCAAACGGCCAGCAAGCCGTCAGCCTCGAGTTCAAAGGGTTTGCCCTCGACGTCGAGGGCGCGCACTTTGACGCGCGCCGGACGTTCCACGCCGTCGTAAATGCCCGGCACCGACAAGCAACCTTCTTCATAGACCTGCTTTTCTTCACTCGCCCAGATGATTTCCGGGTTGATGAATATGCGCAATTCCTTGTGGGATTCCGAGGTGTCGATGACGATCAATTGTTGGTGTACGTCGATCTGGGTCGCGGCCAGACCGACACCGGGCGCGGCGTACATGGTTTCGGCCATATCGGCGGCCAGTTGCTTCAAGCGGGCATCAAATATCGTTACCGGCTTGGCAATTTTGTGCAGACGCGGATCGGGATAACGCAGAATCGGGAGCAGGGGCATACGGCTTTTGCGCAACAATGCGACAAGTTAAGAACGTGTTTTCTCTTGCTAGTTCAAGGATTTATGTGCAGAATTTGATTCACTTTGACAACATTTGCCAAGATCGGTTTTTTGCCGGTCGAGCAACATGCTCTGGCGCCGCGTCGGAATTCTTCACAAAACGGCCACACTCATTGGATAAACCATGAAAAATTTTAGCACAGCAGTCGGTTCTCTCGCTCTGGTCGCTCTCTTGGCCGCCCCCGTCGCGCAGGCGGCGAAAAGTTGCGAATTCCGATCTGACGCGCCTGACTCGCACACGGTGGTGCGTGGTGACACGTTATGGGGAATTTCCGGCAAATTCCTAGCGAATCCGTGGTGCTGGCCGCAAGTGTGGGGTATGAACAAGGAACAAATCAAAAATCCGCACTGGATTTATCCTGGCCAGACGGTTTATCTGGATCGTGCCAACGGCCGTCTGCGGCTGGGCAAGCCGACCGGTGCTATGGGCGACGGCCGCCTGTCGCCGCAAATTCGTTCCGAAGATTTAGGTCAGGCAGCCGTACCGGCCATTCCTGCCAACGTTATCGAACCTTTCTTGTCGCAACCGCTGGTAGTAGAAGAACAGGAGCTGCAGGGAACGCCGCACATCGTCGCCGCGCCTGAGAGTCGGGTTGTGCTGGGCACGGGCGATAAGCTTTACGTTGCGGGCGACCTGAAAGGTGGCACCGCATTCCAAGTTTTTCGTCCAGGCAAAGCGTTGATCGATCCTGAAACCAAGGGCGTGCTTGGTCATGAGGCCGTCTATCTCGGCTCGGTGAAATTGCAGCGCGCCGCGAAAGATCCAAACGAAGCGCATATTTTTACCGTCACGACCGCGAAGCAAGAAATGACCGCCGGTGATCGTCTGTTGCCGATGCCGCCGACCCCATTGCTCAACTATGTTCCGCATGCGCCCGCACAAGCGCTTTCCGGCCGCGTGGTTTCGATCTATGAGGGTGTCGTTAACGCCGGGCAAAATCAAGTGATTACTATCAACCGCGGTAAAAACGCGGGGGTCGATGTGGGCACCACATTGTCGCTCTATCGATTCGGTCGCCCTGTCGTTGATCGTGTCGATGGCAATCGTGCGGTACAGCTGCCGAATGAAAATTACGGCGACCTGTTTATCTTCCGCGTATTCAATAATATTTCCTACGGCTTGGTGATGCGTGTCACCAATACTGTGCAGGTGGGCGATATCGTTCAGTCGCCGCAGTAAATCGCATGACTGCAGCAATCGCGCCGGCTTCTGTCGGCGCTGATGAGCTGGCGCACTGGCTGCGCCTGACCCAAACTGCCGGTGTCGGATCAGAAACCGCGCGTCGCCTCCTAGCGGCGTTCGGTATGCCGGGCGATATATTCCAGACGGATTTTTCCGCTTTAACCACCGTGGTTTCCGCCCGCGTTGCGCGTGCGCTGCTCACGCTGCCGGATGCGGCCGAGCGCGCAAAGATTGCGTGCGCTCAAGCATGGGCCGCCGAAGCCGGCAATGCCATCCTGACCTTAGCCGATAGCGCTTACCCATCGTCCCTGTTGGACATCCCCGATCCGCCGCCGATTTTGTACGTCAAGGGGCGGATTGCTTTGCTGGAATCGCCGGCCCTCGCGGTGGTCGGCAGTCGCAACGCAACCGCACAAGGCATCGCCAATGCCGAGCAGTTTTCCGCCGCATTGAGCGAGGCTGGTTTGACCATTGTTTCGGGATTGGCTCTGGGCATCGATACTGCCGCGCATCAAGGCGCGTTACGCGCCGGTGGCATGGCTGGTTCGACGATTGCCGTGATCGGCACGGGTGCCGATATTGTCTATCCGGCACGCAATCGTGCACTCGCGCACCACATCGCTGAAGACGGTTGCATCGTCAGCGAATATCCGCTTGGCATGCCGGCCATTGCTGCCAACTTCCCGCGGCGTAACCGCATCATCAGTGGTCTAGCGCGCGGCGTGCTGGTGATTGAGGCCGCCGCTCAGTCTGGCTCATTGATTACCGCGCGGCTGGCGGCTGAGCAAGGGCGCGATGTATTCGCCATTCCCGGCTCGATTCATTCGCCGCTCGCTAAAGGATGCCATCAATTGATTAAGCAAGGCGCCAAACTGGTGGAGTCGGCGCAGGATGTGCTGGAAGAATTTTCTGCATTCGATGCGCGCCCGATCATGCCGCTCGAGGCGGCAAATGCGGCGACGGCAAGCCATCCCTTGCTGCACGCGATGGGTTACGATCCGGTGCCGGCTGAGGCGCTGGCCACACGCGCCGGTCTTGATGCTGCCAGCCTAGCCGCGCAATTACTGACATTGGAACTCGATGGTTTAATCGAGCGTTTGCCAGGCGAAATTTATCGTCGCTTGCATTGAGTGGTTTCGCGCTGCGGTCGTGCGCCGAAGTGTCAGCTATCCACAACGATTGCGCTTGTGCGTCGCACCGCTTGTCGCTACAGTGGGGCCATGTTTGATGTTCTCGTTTATCTGTATGAGACGTATTACCGGCCCGATGCCTGCCCGGATTCGGATGCGCTGGTGAAAAAACTGTCCGCCGCCGGCTTTGAAGAGGGAGAAATCTCGCAAGCACTCGGCTGGCTCACCGATCTTGGCAAAACCGCCAGCGAATTTTCCCGTCGCTTCCCCACCCCCAGTGCCACCGGCATCCGCTTTTACGCGCAGATGGAGTACAGCATTCTTGGTGTCGAGGGTATCGGCTTCATTCAATTCCTCGAATCGGCCAAATTGCTCGATGCCCCGCAGCGCGAGGTGGTTATCGAGTGCGCGTTGACTGCCGGCGAAGGTGCGATCTCACTCGATAAGTTGAAAGTGATAGTCCTGATGGTGCTGTGGAGCCAAGGCAAAGAACCCGACGGTTTGATGTTCGACGAATTATTCGGCGACAACGAGGAAAACGCCCCGCGCCTGTTGCACTGAACGTCGGCATCCCTTCCACCCCCGATTCTGCACCCCGAGATGAGCCGGATATGCCACCGGCTTGCGGAGTTCGGGGCAACCCGCTTATCATTGGCCGCCTGATTGCCGCACCGGCAAGGCTTGCGCCACGCCGCATCGAACAGACTGACCTATGACCAAGACCCTCATCATTGCCGAGAAGCCCTCTGTTGCGAACGATATCGCGAAGACACTTGGCGGTTTCACTAAACACGATGAGTATTTCGAATCCGACGAATACGTACTGTCTTCTGCGGTGGGTCACTTGGTCGAAATCGCGGTGCCGGAAGAATACGATGTCAAGCGCGGCAAGTGGACCTTCACCCATTTGCCGATGATCCCGCCGCACTTTGCGCTGAACCCGATCGCCAAGACCGAATCGCGCTTGAAGGTATTGACCAAGCTGTTGAAGCGCAAGGATGTTACCGCCCTAGTCAATGCCTGCGACGCCGGGCGCGAAGGTGAGCTGATTTTTCGCTTGATCGTGCAGTATGCGAAAGCCAAGCAACCGATCAAACGCCTGTGGCTGCAATCGATGACGCCGGGCGCGATCCGCGACGGTTTCAAGCAGCTGCGCGAAGATGGTGAAATGCTGCCGCTGGCCGATGCCGCGCGCTGCCGCAGCGAAGCCGACTGGCTGATCGGTATCAATGGCACCCGTGCCATGACCGCTTTCAATTCCAAGGAAGGCGGTTTTTACCTGACCACCGTCGGTCGGGTGCAGACGCCGACCTTGTCGATCGTGGTCGAGCGCGAAGAAAAAATCAAGAAATTCGTGCCGCGCGATTATTGGGAAGTGCGCGCCGACTTCGTTTGTGCTGCAGGTATTTACGAGGGCCGCTGGCTCGATACCAAGCACAAAAAAGATGAAATTGATCCAGAGAAAAAACCGGAACGCCTGTGGAGCAAGGCCGCGGCTGAGTCGATCGTCGCCGCTTGCCGCGGCAAGCCCGGTACCGTCACCGAAGAATCCAAGCCGGCCACACAGTTGTCCCCGGCGCTATTCGACCTGACTAGCTTGCAGCGCGAGGCCAATGCGCGCTTTGGTTTTTCAGCCAAAAACACGCTCGGTCTGGCGCAGGCGCTGTATGAAAAGCACAAGGTGCTGACTTACCCGCGTACCGATTCGCGCCATTTGCCGGAAGACTATATCGACACCGTCAAGCAGACGTTGGAAACGGTTGCGGAAAATAATAATTATCACCAGTTCGCCGCGCAAATCCTGAAAAAGGATTGGGTCAAGCCGAACAAGCGGATTTTTGACAACAAGAAAATCAGCGACCACTTCGCCATTATTCCAACCACGCAAGCGCCAAAGAGTTTGTCGGAACCGGAACAGAAACTGTACGACCTAGTTACGCGCCGTTTTCTAGCGGTATTTTTCCCTGCTGCGGAATTCCAAGTCACCACCCGCCATACCGAAGTTTCCGGTCACCAGTTCAAGTCCGAAGGCAA
Organism: Pseudomonadota bacterium; assembly: GCA_018241865.1. Taxonomy (GTDB): domain Bacteria; phylum Pseudomonadota; class Gammaproteobacteria; order Burkholderiales; family Burkholderiaceae_D; genus Paucimonas. The sequence continues at coordinate 7,731 of JAFECY010000160.1, forward strand.
GGTGATGACCCACGCTGGCTGGCTCGCCATTTATGGCAAAGAAGCTGCTGGCGACAAGGAAGAAGACAGCGCTAAGACCTTGGTTGCGGTAGCCAAGGGCGAAAAAGTTAAAACCGATAAAGCGGAAGCACACGGTTTGGTGACCAAGCCGCTGGCACGCTATTCGGAAGCCACGCTGCTGTCGGCGATGGAAGGAGCCGGCAAGTTGGTCGATGATGAAGACTTGCGCGAAGCGATGGCGGGCAAAGGTCTTGGTACGCCAGCTACGCGCGCGGCGATCATCGAAGGCCTGCTCAATGAAAAATATTTGTTGCGCGAAGGCCGTGAACTGATCCCGACCGCCAAGGCGTTCCAGTTGATGACCTTGCTGCGCGGTCTGGGCGTGGAAGAGTTGACCGCGCCGGAGTTAACCGGCGAGTGGGAATACAAGCTAGCGCAAATGGAGCGCGGCAAAATCAGTCGCGAGGAATTCATGCGCGAAATTGCGCAGATGACGCAGATCATCGTCAAGCGCGCCAAGGAATACGATAACGATACCATCCCCGGCGACTACGCCACTTTACATACGCCCTGCCCGAATTGCGGTGGCGTGGTGAAAGAAAACTATCGCCGCTTCGCCTGCACGAAATGCGAATTCTCCATGTCGAAAACGCCGGGCAGTCGTCAGTTTGAAGTGGCGGAAGTGGAAGAATTGCTGACCAACCGTACCATCGGTCCGCTGCAAGGTTTCCGTTCCAAGATGGGACGCCCCTTCGCCGCGATCCTGAAAATTTCGCGCGACGAAGAGATCAAGAACTACAAGCTGGAATTCGATTTCGGCCAGAACGATGCCGAGGGCGAGAATGGCGAAGGTGTCGATTTCAGCGGCCAAACGCCGCTCGGGTCTTGTCCCAAGTGCGGCAACGGTGTGTATGAAATGGGCTTGGCTTATGTTTGCGAAAAAACCGTGGCCAAACCCAAGGCTTGCGATTTTCGTAGTGGCCGCATTATTCTGCAACAAGAAATTCTGCCCGAGCAAATGGTCAAGCTGCTCAATGAAGGTAAGACCGATTTGCTGCCCGGCTTCGTTTCGCAGCGGACGCGCCGGCCGTTCAAGGCGTACTTAGTGCGCGGCAAGGATGGCAAAGTGAGTTTTGAGTTTGAAGAGCGCAAGGCAAAGGCACCCGCTAAGAGCAAGGGCGGCGGGGCGGAAGTCGCGACCGAGAGCAAGCCGGAGAAAAAATCCGTGGCCAAACCGCCTTTGAAAAAAGCGGTCGTGAAGAAAGCGGTCAAGAAAGCCGCAAGTTGATCGCCGCACGCTGTGGCGGCTTTAGCACGGTTAACTGAAGGGGCGCTTAAATCGCGCTTGTTGCTGACATATTTCAATGTTGACGACAGGCACCGAATCCCCTACAGTGTCCCGGTTGTTTGTAAGGTATCAGTCGCATTGATGAGGTGGTCACACAAGAAACCACGCCGAATGCCAAGGAGGAGCGCACCTACCACAATCTCGTCACGTCAAATGACCCGGATCGATGGCTTGCATAAAAGTCATCCCCGAGGTTGACACAATGGCTATAATATCCGCCTTGGTTCGCCGGGCAGCATGGCTGCCTTCGGCAACAAGAGCAGGGAATACGGGATGTGATGCAGCCTCTGGATGCACGCAACGCGTATTCACCAATCGGCCTGATCGCTGATTTTTTGTAAATCGCAAGCAGTATCTTTAACGTTGTACCAACACAAGGAAAAAAGATGATGAAACGTCATGTTGTTTCGGCCTTGGCAGTGATGTGCTGCGCCGCATCGGTGCAAGCCAAGGACATCAAGATTGCCCACATTTACTGCAAAACAGGCATTCTCGAAGCCTACGCCAAGCAAACCCAAGTTGGTCTGCAGCTC
>JAFECY010000161.1 GCA_018241865.1 Pseudomonadota bacterium
AGTGCGACACAATGACTATGTTGCTCAAGCCGAGGACAACCGTATTTCTGTGTTGCCGGTGGTGCCCAATCGCGGCTTGATTCTCGATCGGAATGGCGTGGTGCTGGCGCGCAATTTTTCTGCTTACACGCTGGAAATTACGCCCTCCAAATTAGCGGCGCCGCTGGAAGATGTGATCGATGAACTCGCCAAGCTAGTCGATATTCAACAAAAAGATCGCAAACGCTTCAAACGATTGACCGAAGAAGCGCGCAATTTTGAGAGCGTGCCGATCCGTACCCGGCTGACCGATGAAGAAGTGGCGCGCTTCACCGTGCAACGGTATCGCTTCCCCGGCGTGGAAATTCAGGCACGCTTATTCCGCCAGTATCCGCTCGGCGAAACCGCGTCGCACGTGGTTGGCTACATCGGCCGCATCAGTCAGAAAGATGCCGAGAAAATCGACGATCTGCCCGATGATGAGGCGGCTAATTACGCCGGCACAGACTACATCGGCAAAGATGGCCTGGAAAAAAGATACGAACAGACTCTACATGGCAAAACCGGCTACGAAGAAGTCGAAGTGACTGCCGGTGGGCGCGCGGTGCGTACGCTCAAGCGCACACCTGCCACGCCGGGAGATAATCTAATTCTGTCGATCGATATCGAACTACAGAAAATCATCGAGGACGCTTTCGGCAATCGGCGCGGCGCGCTGGTGGCGATCGAGCCGGCGACTGGCGATATTCTCGCCTACGTTTCCAAACCCACTTTCGATCCCAATCTGTTTGTCGATGGCATCGATCAGCAAAGCTGGGATGAGCTGAATACCTCGATCGATAAACCACTGTTGAACCGCCCGCTGACCGGCACTTATCCGCCCGGTTCGACCTTCAAACCCTACATGGCGTTGGCCGCGCTGGAACTCGGCAAGCGCACGCCGCAACAAACCATTGCCGATCCCGGCTACTACAATTTCGGCGGCCACCGTTTCCGCGACGATAAAGCCGGCGGTCATGGCATCGTTGATATGTACAAGTCCATCGTCCTGTCATGCAACACCTATTACTACATGCTGGCGACCGACCTCGGCATCGACGCGATTCATGATTTTATGAAGCCGTTCGGCTTCGGCCAGTTGACGGGCGTCGATCTGGATAACGAGCGGCGCGGCGTGCTGCCGTCGCCGGCGTGGAAGCGCGCCACCTACAAACGCGCCGAGCAGCAAAAATGGTATGCCGGCGAAACGGTGTCGATCGGCATCGGTCAAGGTTACAACGCTTACACGCCGCTGCAACTGGCGCACGCCATTGCCAACCTCGCCAATAATGGCGTGGTGATGCGGCCGCACTTGGTCAAGACGATCGAGGATAGCGTCACCAAGGAACGCACCCCGACCGTGCGCGGCGAAAGCTATCGCATCGCGGTCAAGCAAGAAAACATCGACATCGTCAAACACGCTTTAGCCGGCGTGCCGAAGGAAGGCACCTCGGCACGCGCCTTCATCGGCGCGGGCTATGAATCGGCCGGCAAAACCGGCACCGCCCAGGCAATTGGCTTGAAGGCGAATGAAAAATACAATGCCGCCAAGATGGCTGAATTTCATCGCGATCATTCGCTCTACATCGCTTATGCGCCGGTCGATAAGCCACGGATCGCCCTGGCGGTGATCGTCGAAAATGCTGGCTTCGGTGCCGCCGCCGCCGCGCCGATCGCGCGGCGCGCGATGGATTATTATTTACTCGGTAAGCGTCCGAACGAAGCCGATAAACAAGCCGACATCAAGGCGAGCGAACCGCAGGTCGATGCCCAGGGTCATGTCGGCGGAGCGGATTGATGATGCACTCTCCCCATCTCCCCGGCAGAAGAAACGTGTGGGTCGTCGTTCGCCCCTACCTCAACGTGTTCGACTTCACGCTGTTATTACTGGTCTGCCTGATTCTGGCCATCAGCGTCGTCAACATGGTTTCAGCCGGTTCCGGTTTTCCCGGCCGATTGGAAGACCACATCCGCAACATCGGCCTCGCGCTGCTCATCATCTGGCTTGCTGCACTGGTGCCGCCGCAAGCGTTGATGCGGCTGGCCGCACCTTTGTATTTGGTGGGCGTGACTTTGCTGGTGGGCGTGGCGCTGTTCGGCATCATCAAGCTCGGTGCGCGGCGCTGGATCAATATCGGCGTGGTGATTCAACCGTCCGAGATCATGAAGATCGCCATGCCGCTGATGCTCGCGTGGTGGTTCCAGAAACGCGAAGGCGTCATCACTTGGCAAGAGTTTGTGGTGGCCGGTGTGCTGCTGGCGGTGCCGGCCGCGCTCATCATCCGCCAGCCCGATCTCGGCACGGGCACGCTGGTGACGGCAGCCGGTTTTTACGTCATCTTCTTAGCCGGCTTGTCGTGGAAAGTGCTCGTCGGTTTGATCGCCGCCGCCGCCGCTTTCATGCCGATTGCTTGGAACTTGCTGCACGATTATCAGCGCCACCGCATCATGACTTTGATCGACCCGACCACTGATCCGCTCGGCAAGGGTTTTCACATCATCCAATCGACCATCGCCATCGGTTCCGGCGGCATCCCCGGCAAGGGCTGGATGAACGGCACCCAGGGGCACCTGCAATTCATCCCCGAGCGCACCACCGATTTTGTCTTCGCCGTATTTTCCGAAGAGTTCGGATTGATTGGTAACTTGGTATTACTGACGCTGTATCTGTTGCTGATCGGTCGCGGCCTCATGATCGCCGCCAATGCGCCAACCCTGTTCTCGCGTCTGCTGGCCGGCGCTGTCACCATGATGTTTTTCACCTACGCTTTTGTGAACATGGGCATGGTCAGCGGCATCCTGCCGGTGGTCGGCGTGCCGCTGCCCTTCATGAGCTACGGCGGTACCGCCTTCGTTACGCTTGGATTGGGCATCGGCATATTGATGAGTATTCAGCGGCATCGTAAATTGATTCAGAGTTAG
>JAFECY010000162.1 GCA_018241865.1 Pseudomonadota bacterium
CGCGGATAACATCTTCCAAGATGTCCCACACCACCGGCTCCTGAATTTCAACCAGCTTCTTGGCGGCCTTGATGGTGGTCGCCAGACCCATCAGTTCGAGCTTGTTGAAAATGAAGGGCTTGAACAATTCCAGCGCCATCAGTTTCGGCAGACCGCACTGATGCAGTTTCAATTGCGGGCCGACCACGATAACCGAACGGCCTGAGTAGTCCACGCGCTTGCCCAACAGGTTTTGACGGAAGCGGCCGCCTTTACCTTTAATCATTTCAGCCAGCGATTTCAACGGACGCTTGTTGGCGCCGGTCATCGCCTTGCCGCGGCGACCGTTGTCCAGCAACGAATCGACCGCTTCTTGCAACATGCGCTTTTCGTTGCGCGTGATGATTTCCGGCGCACGGAGTTCCATCAGACGCTTCAAACGATTGTTCCGGTTGATGACGCGACGATACAGATCGTTCAAATCAGAAGTAGCGAAGCGGCCACCATCCAGCGGCACCAGCGGACGCAGTTCCGGCGGCAGCACCGGCAGCACTTCCATCACCATCCAGTCCGGCTTGATGCCGGAACGCTGGAATGCTTCCAGCACCTTCAAGCGCTTGGCGTATTTCTTGATCTTGGCTTCCGACTTGGAATCTTTCAGATCCTGGCGCAGCGTTTCGACGTCACGGTCGATGTCGATCGAGCGCAGCAATTCGCGGATACCTTCGGCGCCCATGAAGGCGGTAAAGTCGTCGCCATGCTCTTCATATTTAGCGGCGTAGTCGTCTTCCGACATGATCTGGCATTTTTTCAGCGGGGTCATGCCGGGATCGGTCACGACATAGGCTTCAAAATACAGCACGCGTTCGATATCACGCAACGTCATGTCGAGCACCATGCCCAAACGCGACGGCAGCGATTTCAGAAACCAGATGTGTGCGGTCGGCGAAGCTAGTTCGATGTGGCCCATGCGCTCGCGGCGGACTTTTGCCAGCGTGACTTCGACACCGCATTTTTCGCAGATGACGCCACGATGCTTCAGCCGTTTGTATTTGCCGCACAAGCATTCGTAATCTTTGATCGGGCCAAAGATTTTGGCGCAGAACAAACCATCGCGCTCCGGTTTGAAGGTGCGATAGTTGATGGTTTCCGGCTTCTTGACTTCGCCAAAGGACCAAGAACGAATTTTCTCGGGCGACGCGAGGCCAATCTTGATCGCGTCGAACTGTTCATTTTGCTGAACTTGCTTGAATAAATCGAGCAGTGCTTTCATCTGACTCACTCCAGTAAGGCGTGAAAAACGCTTGTCGGTAATACCGGGAAGCTATTCGCTTCAACCCTGTTCGCATCGGCGGGCGGGCTCTGCACTTGCGTGGCGAGAGTTCCACCGATACCGGGAACGAATGCCGCTTCCCAAGCCTGCAAAACTGCGGGTTGCCGGCTTACGACCGGCAACCCGCGCTACTTCTTAATCCCGTTCGAGATCGATATCGATACCGAGCGAGCGGATTTCCTTCACCAACACGTTGAAGGATTCCGGCATGCCGGCGTCGATCACGTGATCGCCCTTGACCAAGTTTTCGTACACCTTGGTCCGGCCATTCACGTCGTCCGACTTCACGGTCAGCATCTCTTGCAACACGTAAGATGCGCCGTAAGCTTCCAGCGCCCACACTTCCATCTCGCCGAAACGCTGACCACCAAACTGCGCCTTGCCGCCCAGCGGCTGCTGAGTCACCAGCGAGTACGGGCCAGTGGAACGAGCATGCATCTTGTCATCGACCAAATGGTGCAACTTCAGGAAGTGCATATAGCCAACCGTGACCGAGCGTTCGAATGCTTCGCCGGTGCGGCCGTCGTACATGGTGACCTGGTTCTTCGACGGCGTCATACCAAGATGCTGCGCGATCTGGTCTGGATAAGCCAAATCGAGCATGCGACGAATTTCATCTTCATGCGCACCATCGAACACCGGGGTGGCGAACGGCACGCCGCTCTTCAGGTTGGATGCCAGTTCCAGCACCTCGTCGTCGCTGAACTTGTCCAGCTCTTCGGTCTTGCCCGATTCGTTGTAAATAGTTTTCAAGAATTTGCGCAGTTCGGTCGCTTTTGCTTGCGCCTTCAGCATTTCACCGATACGCAGACCGAGGCCCTTCGCCGCCCAACCCAAGTGCACTTCCAACACCTGACCGACGTTCATACGCGACGGCACGCCCAGCGGGTTCAGCACGATGTCGGCCGGGGTGCCGTCCGCCATGTAAGGCATGTCTTCCACCGGCAGAATGCGCGAGACCACGCCCTTGTTACCGTGACGGCCGGCCATCTTGTCGCCCGGTTGCAGGCGGCGCTTGACGGCCAGATAGACCTTGACCATTTTCTGCACGCCCGGCGGCAATTCGTCGCCTTGCGTGAGCTTCTTGCGCTTCTCTTCAAAAGCCAGATCGAACTGGTGGCGCTTCTCGGAAATCGATTCCTTGATTGCTTCCAGCGCGGCGGCGGCATCGTCGTCGGACGGACGGATGTCGAACCAATGGTACTTATCCAAATCGGATAAGTAATCCTTGGTGATCTTGCTGCCCTTGGCCAATTTTTTCGGACCACCGTTGACGACCTTACCGATCAGCATTTTTTCCAAACGCTGGAAAGCATCGCCTTCCACGATACGCAACTGGTCATTTAGGTCGAGGCGATAGCGCTTCAGTTCATCGTCGATGATTTGCTGGGCACGCTTGTCGCGCTGGATGCCTTCGCGGGTGAACACTTGCACGTCGATGACGGTACCGACCATGCCGGACGGCACGCGCAACGAGGTGTCTTTTACGTCGGAGGCTTTTTCACCGAAGATCGCGCGCAGCAGTTTTTCTTCTGGTGTGAGTTGAGTTTCGCCTTTCGGCGTGACTTTACCAACCAGCGTGTCGCCAGCCTCGACTTCAGCGCCGATATACACGATGCCGGATTCATCCAGACGCGCCAACTGGTTTTCCGCCAAATTGGAAATATCGCGGGTGATTTCTTCCGCACCCAGCTTGGTATCGCGTGCAACAACCGACAATTCTTCGATGTGGATCGAGGTGTAACGATCGTCGGCCACGACTTTTTCGGAGATCAGGATCGAGTCTTCAAAGTTGTAGCCGTTCCACGGCATGAAGGCCACCAGCATGTTCTGGCCGAGCGCCAGTTCGCCGAGGTCAGTCGATGCGCCGTCGGCGATGACGTCGCCACGCGCAACGCGATCGCCCACTTTGACGATCGGACGCTGGTTGATGTTGGTGTTCTGGTTGGAACGGGTGTACTTGATCAAGTTGTAGATATCGACACCGACCTCACCGGCAGCGGCCTCGTCGTCGTTGACGCGAATCACCACACGGCCGGCGTCGATGTAATCGACCACACCACCGCGCAAGGCTTGCACAGTCGTCCCCGAATCCACTGCGACGGTACGCTCGATACCGGTACCGACCAGCGCCTTCTCCGGGCGCAAACAAGGAACGGCCTGACGCTGCATGTTGGCGCCCATCAAAGCACGGTTCGCATCGTCGTGCTCAAGGAAGGGAATCAACGATGCCGCAACCGACACCACCTGCCCCGGCGCTACGTCCATGTATTGCACGCGCTCCGGCGACACCAGTATCGTTTCGCCAGCCTCACGCGCCGACACCAGCTCATCGGACAATTCGCCGCTCTTACCGATGGTCGCGTTCGCCTGAGCGATGATGTAGCGACCTTCTTCGATCGCCGACAGGTAATCAATTTGATTGGTCACCTTGTTGTTGACCACTTTGCGGTACGGCGTTTCGAGGAAGCCGTATTCGTTCAAACGCGCATACAGCGCCAACGAATTAATTAGACCGATGTTCGGGCCTTCCGGCGTTTCGATCGGACAGACGCGACCGTAGTGAGTCGGGTGCACGTCGCGCACCTCAAAGCCAGCGCGCTCACGAGTCAAACCGCCCGGACCGAGCGCCGAGACGCGGCGCTTGTGGGTGATTTCCGACAGCGGATTGGTCTGGTCCATGAACTGCGACAGTTGCGAAGAACCGAAGAATTCGCGGATCGCCGCCGAGATTGGCTTGGAGTTAATCAGATCGTGCGGCATCAAGTTGTCGGCTTCGGCTTGACCGAGGCGCTCCTTGACAGCGCGCTCGACACGTACCAAACCGGCGCGGAACTGGTTTTCCGCCAGCTCGCCGACGCAGCGCACGCGACGATTGCCGAGGTGATCGATATCATCGACTTCACCACGACCGTTGCGCAACTCGACCAAAATCTTGATGACCGACAGCACGTCTTCGTTCGACAAAGTCATCGCGCCGGTCAATTCATCGCGACCGATGCGGCGGTTGAACTTCATGCGACCAACAGCCGACAAATCGTAGCGGTCTTCGCTGTAGAACAAACCGTTGAACAAGGCTTCGACCGAATCTTCCGTCGGCGGCTCGCCGGGGCGCATCATGCGGTAGATCGCCACGCGCGCGGCCATCTGGTCGGCGGTGTCGTCGGTACGCAAGGTTTGCGAAATATATGCGCCCTGATCGAGGTCGTTGGTGTACAGAGTTTGAATCTGCGCCACGTTGGCGTCGCGCAGACGGCCGAGCAATTCTTCGGTCAACTCGTCATTGGCGTTGGCCAGCACTTCGCCGGTGTCGCCATCGACGATGTTCTTGGCCAGTACGCGACCGACCAGATAATCTTCCGGCACCGAAATATGCTTGATGCCGGCAGTTTCGATCTCGCGCACATGCTTGGCATTGATGCGCTTGTCCTTGGCGACGATGACCTTACCTGATTTGTCGGCGATGTCGAAACGCGCCACTTCGCCGCGCAGGCGTTCGGCAACGAATTCCATTTCCGCGCCTTCCGAGCGCAGAGTGAAATTATCGAACACGAAGAAGTTGGCCAGTATCTGTTCCGGCGTCATGCCGATGGCTTTCAGCAGGATCGTCACCGGCATCTTGCGGCGACGATCGACGCGGAAGAACAGGATGTCTTTCGGGTCGAATTCAAAATCCAGCCAGGAACCGCGGTAAGGAATGATGCGCGCCGAGAACAACAGCTTGCCGGAGGAATGGGTCTTGCCACGGTCATGCTCGAAGAACACGCCGGGTGAACGGTGCAACTGCGAGACGATCACGCGCTCGGTGCCGTTGATGACGAAAGAGCCGGTAGTCGTCATGAGCGGCAGTTCGCCCATATAGACTTCCTGCTCTTTCATTTCCTTGACGACCGGCTTGGTCGGCGATTCCTTGTCGAGAATCACCAGACGCACCTTGGCGCGCAGCGGCGACGCAAAGGTCAAACCGCGCTGCTGGCATTCCTTGACGTCGAAAGGCGGGTCGCCCAACACGTAAGACAGGAATTCGAGGCGCGCAAAACCATTGTGCGACACGATCGGGAAAATCGAGGTGAAGGCAGATTGCAAACCCTCGTTCTTGCGTTGCGACGGGATTTTGTCGGCTTGCAAGAAACTCAGGTAAGACTCGAGCTGGGTCGCAAGAAGGAACGGAACGTTGTGGACGTTGGCGCGTTTCGCGAATGACTTACGAATACGCTTCTTCTCAGTAAATGAGTAGTGCATGGACACTCCGTGCGTGACAGGAAGGATGGAGAATTCAGGATTCGCCCGCTCGATGCAGAACACCTGCATCGCCTGCGAAACCTCAAGCCTCGGCCGACTAATTTTTTACACTGCTCCGGCAGATACGATATGCACCTTGCAGCACATATCACCCACACCAGATTCAGAAAACGACAAAGGAGCCAAAGCCGAACCCTCTTTTGGAAGGTCTCGCACTTTGACTCCGGCGCTACGCAATCTTTTTGCCAAGCGCCTTGGCAAACTGGAATTACTTGAGGTCGGCCTTCGCGCCGGCTTCTTCCAGTTTCTTCTTAGCGGCTTCAGCATCAGCTTTGGCCAAGCCTTCTTTCACAGGCTTCGGTGCACCGTCAACCAAATCCTTGGCTTCTTTCAAGCCCAGACCGGTGATTTCGCGCACTGCCTTGATGACGCCAACCTTGTTAGCGCCCACTTCGGACAGAACAACCGTAAATTCGGTTTGCTCTTCAGCAGCAGCGGCACCGCCACCACCCGCACCAGCAGGACCAGCCACTGCCATTGCCGCAGCGGACACGCCGAATTTCTCTTCGAATGCCTTGACCAAGTCATGCAATTCCATGACGGACAGCGCACCTACGGCTTCCAGAATGTCTTCTTTGCTAATTGCCATTTGAAACTCCTACTAAATTGATTTATTGATTACATCCATTCGGTACACATGAGAAGAGAAGCGCAATTACGCAGCTTCCGCTTCTTTCTTGGCAGCCAAAGCTGCCAGACCACGCGCAAATGCCGAAACCGGGGCTTGCATGATGCCGGCCAATTGGGCCAACAGCACTTCACGGCTCGGAATATTGGCCAACGCGGCAACACCGGCTTTATCCAGTGATTTGCCTGCGTAGTTGCCTGCACGGATAACCAGTTTGTCGTTGGTTTTGGAAAAGTCGGAAACGACTTTTGCCGCTGCAACGGCATCCTCGGAGATCGAATAGATCAACGGGCCGGTCATCTCGGAGGCGAGGCCGGAAAACGTCGTTCCCTCAACAGCGCGACGAGCCAACGTGTTTTTCAACACGCGCAGGTATACGCCTTGGGAACGCGCCTTGGCGCGCAGTTCTGTCATGTGACCAACCTGGATGCCACGATATTCGGCCACGACGATAGTCTGCGCTGCAGCTACTTTTGCGGAGACTTCGGCGACGACGGCCTTTTTGTCACTCAGATTGAGACTCAAGATCAACCTCCAAAAATAATGCTCAGAAATGTTAGATTTAGTTGGGGACAGAGTACCGCTCACCTTTATCAGTTGTGGACAGAGTAGCGCTTCGCTTAACTCTGTCCCGCAATGAGCAAACCTCTTTCCCCAATCAACAATTCCTTGCATCGGTTCGAACACGGCGTCCGAAGTTAGGAGTTTCGGCTGGCAGACCAGCTTAGAGACTACAAAACTTGTTCGGGTTCGCCATCTGCGTTGGGTCTGGCCGGTTGCCCGGTCATTGTTTAACTTTGTGCTCGACTACTGCACGCCGCCCAACGGTCTTTGATCGCCCGGGTCGTCTCTTAATCAGTTGAGGACAGAGTACCGCTTTGCTTCACTCTGTCCCGCAATCAACTAGGATTCAACCCGGCCCAAAGATGCGCCTTGCGTTGATACATCAACGCAAGGACTTGATTCTTTATGCTGCCAAGCTTGCCTGATCCACGCGCACACCTGCGCCCATGGTCGAAGAAATCGCCACTTTGCGCAGGTAGATACCTTTGCTGGTAGCCGGCTTGGCTTTATTCAATGCATCGATCAAGGCCAGCAGATTGGACTTGAGATCAGCGTCGGTAAAGGATTTGCGACCGATGGTGGCGTGAATGATGCCAGCCTTGTCGGTACGGTATTGCACTTGGCCAGCCTTGGCGTTCTTGACGGCAGTTGCCACGTCCGGGGTCACGGTACCGACTTTCGGGTTCGGCATCAAACCGCGCGGGCCGAGGATCTGACCCAAGGTACCGACGATACGCATGGTGTCCGGCGAAGCGATGACGATGTCAAACGGCATGTCGCCCGCCTTGACGCGCTCGGCCAGATCTTCCATGCCGACCACGTCAGCACCGGCCGCTTTCGCCGCTTCGGCCTTGTCGCCGGAAGCGAACACGGCAACGCGCACGGTTTTGCCGGTACCGGCAGGCAGCACGACAGAACCACGAACAACTTGATCGGATTTCTTGGCATCGACGCCAAGCTGCACGGCAACGTCGATC
>JAFECY010000163.1 GCA_018241865.1 Pseudomonadota bacterium
GATAGCGAGGAAACCAGCACGCCGAAATAGAAGATGCCGCGCAACGGCGCATTGCTGAACGAGGTGATCGAATTGACCAGCAACGCCATTTTTTTACTGAAGGTGTAAGTGGATTCACTGGTGCTTTGTTTGTGAATGACATGTTCCACCTGATCGAAGCCGGTAATCACCCACAATCCCGCCAGACACACCTCTCGCTCTTCGTGCTGCAGGAGCGATTGCACATAGCGGCGACTCATCAAACGCGCGGTCACCACATTTTCCGGCAGGCTAATGCCCGTCACGCCGCGGAACAAGCGATAAAACCACTGACCGCTCCAGCGCTCAAGCAGCCCGCCTTTACGCTTTTCCTGCACGCCGTACACAACGTCGCAACGCTCGGTTGCCATCCGTTCGGAAAATTCCACGAGCCAAGCCGGGTCTTCCTCAAGATCGCTGTCGATCAGAAATACACGCTCGCCCTTGGCATGTGCCAAGCCGGTCATCATGGCTTTGTGATGTCCGAAATTGCGCGACAAATCAACCACGACTACATGGGAATCCGCTTGCGCGAGACGCACGGCCAATTCCAAGCTATTGTCGGGCGAACCGTCATTGACCAGCACGATTTCATACTCATTCCCGACCACTTGGCGCGCGGCATTCGCCGCCCGTTGGCAGAACTCTGCGATGTAGGGTGCCGAGCGGTACAGGGTCGCAACAATGGAAAGTTTCATGGCGATTTCACGTATTTCATATACCGCGCAGAATCACGGCCGCAATTGAATAACAAATCCAGAATGGTAACGCCATGCGCGAATTCACCCCATAATTGTGGGTATTGCGGGTAGTTGTCGTAATCGAACCAGCGCAAGCTGATGCCGTGTTTGGACAGAACCGATTCTTCGATATAACCGCGCGCAGCCGGCCCGGAAATGTATTCTGTTCCGCCTGCCTGCACGCACAAATCGGCCAAGCGTTCGGTTTTTCCTTCAACCAATTGATAATCCCATGAATGGCTGATCTTGGTGGCAATGCCGAGGTAACGACATATTGCCTCGATGAATAGGCGATTCAGCATGGACAGAGAGGGATAGGTTTGCCGATAGAGTGGTGCGAAAATGGCGCTCACCTCCTCAAAACAGGGCGCACGCCGATAATTCTGCACCAACGCCTTCCAGTGATTTTCCTGCCAATCATCGCCATCAATTTCGGTTTCGCGTATGGTCTGCAGGTATTTTCCCTTGACCTTCACCGGCACGGTCAGCCATTGCAATCCTTGCGGGGTTTTGATCTGATTGCGGTTGCGCCAATCACGACGGGTGTATTGCATGTCGTCGTACAGGATGAATTCATCCACTGCCGCGATCATGTCAAAGTAGCCCTTCCAGGGGATGTAGTTGGATTGGACGATGGCAACTTTCTTCTTCATTTGTTTCGCAGCATGCATTCAATTGTGAATGGCAACCCATGTATCATGGCGAGTTTGACGGATTGACGAGACCAAGGTGCGTCCCATCGCATTGCATAAGGTGCACAAAGCGAATTATCGCACGGGCGCACAACGAGAATACCAAGCGACATGCTGGCATGTGACGCGGTAATTCGACAACCCAATACGGTATAAAGATTTTGGCAGAGTGAGAAATTAAATATGGAAAAAACAGCAATGGAACAGGAAATCGACTTCATCGAAGTCATCAAGGAAAACAAGGGCTGGATAGTGGCCGCTGCGGCCGTCAGCGCGGCGTGCGGTCTTGCTTATGGTCTTCTCATGCCGCCGCAATACGAGGCAGTCGCCGACATTCAAATGGCTTCGGTGGCCGGTACGATGGTGGAAGCGCCGGCCGTGCTGGCGGAAAAGCTGAAGCTACCGCTGTATTTTTCCGGCGCCACGCTGAAATCCTGCGAAATGGAAGAATCGCCTCTGGGGGGGAAGGAGTTGAGCAACCGACTCAAGCCTTCCGTCAACAAGAATGCGCCGTTTGTCAGCATTCAATTCAGGGGTAAGTCGGCTGCCAAGGCCAAGACCTGTCTCGCATCCATCGTCGGTGACATCCAGAAGCGCCAGGAACTCTTGGCGCACCCGAGTCTTGAAGTGAAAAAGAACCAGTTGAATACTTTGGAGCAGAAGCTGGCGCAAGCGGATTCCTTGCGAAAATCGTTTCCGGTCGAAAACCTGAAATTCAATGTCGATAATAGCCAATTTTCTGCTGCCGCCTTGATGATCATGACTTCGCTCTCAAAGGATAGCGAAAGCAAGGACTTGCGCAACCAGCTCAGTGACTTGCAGATTGCCTTGAAAGAACCGCAAACCAAGGAAACCCAGATGGTGACGGAGATTTATGCGCCGGATGTCAATGTCGGATGGAAATGGTGGAAGACCGCTTTTCTGGGCGCGATTGCCGGCGGCTTGCTGGCGGTAATGTTTTTCCTTGCCCGGAAAATGTTCGGGAAGTGAAGGGTGCTGTGCCATGCGGGGTGCGCCCGCATGGCCTTCAACTGGGGTTCGCCCAAGTACGCAGGTCGGCATGTGGCATCTCGTTGAGTAAAATACGTAGTTGCTGCCCCAGATTTTTTGCCAGCGTGCGTGCCGTTTCTGCAGGGTGTTGCGGATCGAATCCGCGAAATGAAAAGAAATCACCCTCGAAACTACCTTGCAATAAATGGGAAAGAATGCGGCGCTGACGATCCTGCAGCGAATTTGTCGCCTGCCATTCGCTGACTCTTTTGGGTAATGCCGCGATTTGTTCTGGTGTATCGAAAGTCAGAAAATCGCCTGTTGTCACGTAATAGGTGGGACTGACGACGGAAACCCGACCCAGCAGTGCCGATTGCAAACCCAATGTGCCGGTCAAAGTGAAATTGGCCCCGACCAGATCGACTGCCTCATTGCCGCTGACTTCATAGGGCAGAAAAATGACGTTTGGTAGCGATTTCAGACGTTTGATCAGCTCGCGTTGGCGGAAACCGAATTGCGAAGGATGATCCTTGACCAAGACCAGGAAGCCTGCTTCGACGAATGCCCGGGCGGCGGCCACCATCAGATTCTCGTAATCGATCATCCCGATATTCGTGATCCAGTAATCGATCGAGGCTTCGGGGAACAGTTGCAGGCCAAAAAATATCCGCCGCTCCCTGGGGAAATGATCCAGGGATTCACGCCAGTTCCAGTCGATCAGATCCAGCGTCTGCAGATCGGCAAGGCGCGGTTTGTGACCCAGAAAGGATTGGGCATCGAGGTAGTGCAGGCTTCTCGGATCGCGCTTGATCCAGGAAATCAGCTTGAACCCCCAGCCGCGGACGCGGAAGTAGCCGAATGTCTTGAGCCAGCGTCGGCGCGTATAGCGCGTCGCGGTTTGTACATACGATGGCGTGAAGCTGGGATCGGCAATGGTCTTGACGTGGTGATCTAGCACCTCTGGCAAAGGTGTCGGGGCGGTCTGCAGTAATTGACCTCTATACATCAGCATGCACATGCCGGAAATGAGACTGGCAGTCAGTTCCACATATCGCAAGCCGCGTCGCTTCGATAGCCTTTCTAGCACATCGGATACATAACGGTCGATGGGAAAGCTCAACACGATGCAGGGGTTCACTTCGTCCAGAACCTTGGTGAATGCATACTCCATCGCCGCAATCATGCAGCGCGCCTGTTTGGCTGGAAGCCAGCGCAGCAGGCGGCAGCGCGCGATGATGTCTTGTACTTCTTCTTCCGAAAAGGCGATGGTGCGAATGTCTGCAAGGCGGATCTGGCGTGCATATTCGGCATTAAAGTCATCTACGACATCCCGGTCGCCTGCACCGCGAATATCGGAAACCACGACATGCCTCTCGAAGCCGAGATGATTGCCAACATGCTTCCACCAGGCGTTGGTTCGGTTGATGGCGTAAATGAGAACAGTGTCGTTGGTATTCACTTCAAGGTTTTCCAGTGGAATTCATATTAAGTGCGAGCAGAATGGCAGGAGCGATCAGGGTGCCGCTGAAAGCGCCCGGCAGTCCAAGCAATGCGGCCATCAGCGCCATACATGGAAGGCCGACGATCACGCTGGTGATTTGATGGTGAAACAATCTGGTATCGGCGCCTGCTGACAAAAGCAGTAACCCTGAATAGTCGGCTGCGGTGCGCAACAAAACGCCCACCGTTAATATGGCGACAAAGGGAGCCGCAATATGAAAGCGAGAAGCTGGATTGTGCATGACGAAATTGATGCCTAGCGCCAGCCCAATCAAACATATCAGAACCAAGGCAAATCGGTGGTACTCCGTTTTTACCGTTTTGCGCGCTTGGATCAGCGCTCCTTCTCGCCCGAGTCGATAGATATCAGGAGAGATGCGAGCGTAGGACACGATGCTGAAAAATTGTAGTGCTAGACCAGCTAGGGTGATGTTGCGGAAATAGATGCCGATATCTTCGGCTGATAGAGTCGCTCCGACGACAAATCGGTCGGCTTGCAATGCAATGATGGCTGCCAACCCCATCAGGAAATGTAGCTTCGATGCACGGTATTGTTCTGGAATGCGCTGCGGGGATGGTAGAGCGATATTCTGAGTCTGAAACAGACGTGTCCGCCGATGCCAGAGCACGGTGACGATGGTGATAAATAGAAGCGATGCCAATCCCCATATATGCATGACCCAAAATAAATTGAAGTCGTTTGGTGTGTGCCATTTTCCTAAGAAAATGGCAATCAGCAGCAAAATATTCTTGAAGACAACTGCCAGAAGAAAAGCATGAGCTTCTCGATCAATCAGAGTCATGAGATATGCCTGATTTGCGAGATGTTCACCTACTGCAATGAGGATGAACAGGCCTACGATAAACGGTGGCCATTGAGCAATTAGTCCTAGCAAGAATGCAAGAATTGGTAAAACAAAGGCGTATTGCACGCCAAAAAAATGCAAGGTGCCGCGCAATTGCTGGTGAATGACGACTTGAGAGGCGCCCGCCATTCTGCGTTGCACATCGATGAGTCTTTCAAATCCGATCAGGAAGGACGTTAGCCCGATCACGGTCGAGGTGAGACCGAACTTTCCGGCATCGACCAGCGGCAAACTATAGGTGCAGAAAAGAATGAAAACGCCTCTGCTTAGCACCTCTAGCAGTTTGGCACCCACCAAGAAGCGAATGCGCATTACGTCTTACCTTTACCAGGCAGTCCAGCCGCCATCTACCGCGACCGTCTGACCGGTCAGGTAGCTGGAGGCATCCGACGCCAAGTACAGCAGGGTCGGCACCATTTCGTCGGCGCGCGCCATGCGTCCGAGCGGGACGCGTTGCGAATACTTGTCGGAGAAAACCGAATTCTGTCCGCTCGACACGCCGCCGGGTACGAGGCAATTGACCCGGATGCCTTGCTTGGCCCAGTGGGTGGCCAGCCATTTGGTCAGACCCACCACGGCGGCTTTGGATGCGGCATAAACGGCCGGGGTGTTGATGGCACCACCCAGATAGTCGGAGCCTTCGTAAATGCGCGGGTCGGGGCCGACTAGGCCATAGATGGAGCCGGTCTGAATGATCGAACCGCCGCGCCCCTGCGCGAGCATTTCCTTGCCGACCGCCTGTGCCATCAGGAACATGCCGTCGATGTTGACGGACATGACTTCGCGCCAGACTTCCAGCGGATAGTCTTCAAAAGACGTGAAGAAGGTGCGCGGGTCGGCCGTCTTGGTGGCGGCGTTGTTGTGCAGGATGTCGATGGTACCGAAGCGTGCCTTGATCGCGGCGACGCACGCCTTGACCGAATCGGCATTCGCTACGTCGCAGGCGAAGCCTGCGGCTTGCGCGCCGATTTGCTGCGCGGTTTTTTCGGCGAGATCGGTTTGCATATCGACGATGGCGACTTGCGCGCCGGCGCTGGCCAGCCCGGCGGCAAAACCTTGCCCTAGGATGCCGGCGCCGCCTGTGACGACGGCGACCTTGCCGTCAAGTCTGAATGTTTGCAGAGGGTTCATCGGTGCGCTCAATTGTGGCTGCGGAATACGGGCCGGATCGCCGGGCCTACGAGGAAGTTTTCGATTTTGTCGTCCAATGCCTGTTTCAGCACGGCCAAAGCGCCGTCGGCAGCTTCCAGCGTCATCGCCAGTTCGGCATCGCCATGCGATTGCGAGATGGCGATCCAAGGCATCAGCACGCCGCGCTGGATCATTTCTTGCGCGTACAGCGTGCGCAGTGCCATCGAAGGTTTGCCATCTCGATCGAGCGTCAGGTAGTTCAGCGAAATGGCGGGGCCGTCCATGACGAAATGCTGCGACAGGCCGTGGCGCTGCGCGACTTCGTTCAGACCGGCCTTGAGCTTCTTGCCGTATTGCCAGAGGTGGTCGGTAACCTTGTCTTCCTGATAGATGCGTACCGTTTCGATGAAAGCGCCCAGTCCCGGCATTTCGGCGCCGTGCGTGCTCGACAAGAGGAAGGTGCGCTCCATGCCCGGTTCGTCGATCGAGCCAACCCGCATCACGTCACGCCGGCCACCGACCGCGGCAACCGAGAAGCCGTTGGCCATGCCCTTGCCGAAAGTGCACAGGTCCGGCGTCACGCCGAAAAAGGCTTGCGCGCCGCGCAGATGCCAGCGGAAGCCGGTGATCATTTCATCGAGGATGAACAGCGCATCCGATGCGCGGCACAGCGCCTGCACCTGCTGCAGGAAGTTGCCGCCGTTGTTGGCGCAAGTGCAGGCTTGTTCCGGCCACTTCTCCTGGCAGGAAGGCGGGCATGGCGTCAGCGCGGTCGCCGGCTCCATCATTACCGCGGCAATCTCGCCCGGATGCGCATCGAACAAGGCCCTGAGGCTGGCGATGTCGCCATAGTCGAACACTAGGGTGCCGCTGACATGTTCTTCGGGAATGCCGCGCTTCAGGCTGGTGGTGCCGATGAACCAGTCATCGAAGGAAAAGAAGGGATGCTGGCGCGGCACGCAGACATAGCGCCTGCCGGTGAAGGCGCGTGCGATCTTCACTGCTGCCGTGGTCACGTTCGAACCGTTCTTGGCGAACTTCACCATTTCCACCGAGGGGATTAGATCGATCAGGGCTTCGGCGGCGCGCAGTTCGGTCAGCGTGGCGCGGGTCAGGTTGACGCCGGCCTGCATCTCGTTGAATGCTGCCGCATTGACGCGCTCGTCCGCATAACCGAGCGTGACTGCACGCAAGGCCATGCCGTAGTCGAGGAATTTCCTGCCATCGACACCCCAGACATAAGCGCCCTTGCCATGCGTGAGCAAAGGCGGCGCATTGGCGGGAAACTGGTCATCGCCGCGCGAGTAGGTGTGCGCGCCGCCGGGAATGGCGCGGTGCACGCGAGCACGCCATTCGTCTGCCGATAACTGGTCTTGGCTCAAATTCGCCATATATTCTCCGTGGTGGTGCGTTGTCTGGTGCTGAAATCGCGCGGATTGCCGAAATACGTGGTGTTGGCCGGGATGTCTTTGTCCAGCACCAGTGATTCGGCGGCGATGGTGACATTGTCGCCGATGGTGCTGGCGCCCAGCACCGCGCTGCCCGGCCGCAGGCTTACATGCTTGCCCAATTTGGGATAAACGTCATGGTTGCTGCCGATACCGCAGCGCTGGTAGGCCAAGAAATAGTCATCGTATTGACCGCGCCCTAGCACGGTGCCGAGCGGATGCACCAGCAGGAAGATGGATGGCAGCTCGACGGCGAAATAAATGTCGCAACCGTGCAAGGCTTTGTTCAGCAAAAACAGTTTTTTGCACCAGTTCTCTGGCGCTTTGTCGCGATGCAATTGGTTGCTCAGGAAGTACAGCCACATCGCATACTGGTCGCCGTGCAGGTGGTCGAACACGACATGGCTGCCATCGAAAAAATAGCGATTATTGACTTTGGAGAAGCAATGTTCCAGCCGCTGCAGCGCCGTGCGGGCGGAAGCCAGCAAGCTGGCCGGATCGACACGTTCGCCGTCGGGAAAGAAGTGATCTATCTGGCGCGCAGCCAGCGCGCACAGGGCTTCCAATTGCAGAGATGAGGTCAGGCCAGTCATCAGCTATGGCTTCCTTTCTGCGAGCGCACTTGCACGCCGTTGGTGGCCAGGTAGGTGCGCACCTTGATCGGGCTGTGGTCGGAAAACAGGAACATGCTGCTGATGGTGATCGCGGAAGCGCCTGCTTCGAAGGCGTCGACGCAGTGGGCCAGGGTGCCGGCGCCGCTCGAAGCGATCAGCGGGATATCCAGCTTCTCCGACAGCCGATGGATCAGGTCGAGGTCGTAACCGGACATGGTGCCGTCGCGGTCGATCGAGCACAGCAGGATTTCGCCGGCGTGCTGGTCTTGCATGCGCAGCGCATAGTCGAAAGGGTCGAATTCGGTGGCGACGGTGCCGCCGTGGGTAAACAGGCGCATGCTGCCGTCCGGCTGCCGGGCGTAATCCAGACCGACCACGATGCACTGGTCGCCAAAGCGCGATGCCGCCGTGCGCACGAAATCCGGCTGGTGCACTGCCGCCGAGGTGATCGACACCTTGTCGGCGCCGCTGCGCAAGAGCGCGGCGATCTGCTCCAGTGTTTGCAGTCCGCCGCCGACCGTGAAAGGCATGAACACTTCTTCGGAAACGCGTTCGATGATGTTGCCGGAAACGGCGCGCTTTTCCAGTGTGGCGTCGATATCGACGAACATCAATTCGTCGACGCCGTAGGAATCGTAGACCTTGGCGGTCGACACCGGGTTGCCGGCTTCGCGGAAATTTTCGTGGAAGCGCACGCCCTTGACCAGACGGCCGCCGCGGATCAGGAATTTCGGAATGATTCGTTTCTTCAGCATCACTGATCCCGTTCAATCCAGTTCTGCAACAAGCGCAAGCCATTGTCCTGGCTTTTTTCCGGGTGAAATTGCATCACCAGGATATTGTCGTGCCGCACCACGGCGGTCACATCGCCGCCATAGTCAGTGGTGGCCAGGCGGTCGGCCGGATTGGCGCACACCATATGGAAGCTGTGCACGAAATAGAAATTCGCTTCGTTGCGCTTGATGCCGCGAAACAGCCAATCATTCTCGGGAAAGTCGAGCGAATTCCAGCCGACGTGCGGCACCTTGAATGGCGCCGGTGGCGCCAGGCGTTCGATTCGGGCATCGATCCAGCCCAGTCCCTGATGCTGTCCATGTTCCTCGCTTTCCTTCGCCACCAGTTGCATGCCGAGGCAAATGCCCAGCAGCGGTTTCTTCAATTCTTTCACCTGCCGGTTCAGCGGCGCGATCACGCCGCGCTCCCGCATCGCCCGCATCGCATCGCCGAAGGCGCCGACACCGGGCAGGACGATGCGGTCGGCTTCATCCATCACCTGAGCATCGTCCGTGATGACGACAGCTTCACCCAGGTATTCGAAGGCATTGGACAGGGAACGCACATTCCCCATCCCGTAATCGACAATCGCGATCATACGTATTTGGTGGTTTTCCCTGAGGCGTCCTTGGGCGGGCCGACCGGTTTGTCGATCTTGGTGGTGTCCCACTTGTCCATGTCGGGCATGACCGGGCCGGTCTGCACGGCGGTGCGATCAAATTTCCACGGATGGACTTGGTGTTTGTCCAGCAGGTCGTAGAATTCGTCTTCGGTGATTTGCAGGATACCCAGGAACCAGTCGATCGATGCCGGGCGCTTGCCGTCGTACTGCGCTTCCAGCGCCAGTGCGGTGTCGCGATCCATCTGGCCGTTGCGGATATCGATGCTCAACAAATGATTGGCGCGACCGTAGCCGCGTTTGATGTACTTGGCGTAATCGCGCATGCCCTGGAAAGAACATTCGATTTTTTCATAGTCGTATTGCGGCGGCACGCCTTCAACTTCCTGACCCTTCCAGCCCAGTTCGCGCTTGATTTCCTCGACTTGCGGCTTGGTGTTCCATTCGATGTAGTTGCCCAAGCAGATGGATTGCACTTTCAGTTTCACCAAGTCCTTGCGCTTCGGGTAATCGAACATCCACAGGTCGCGGCGCTCGACGCGGCCGCCGAGGAATTCGTACATGTCGTCGGCAGTCATGCCTTGGTTCATCAGACGGTTGAAGCGCTTCTCATCTACTTCTTCCATTTCCTCGAAGGTGTACCAGCTATGGTACTCGGCGGTGGATTCGCCCCAAAATAGCAGTGGTGTTTCAAAGCGCACCGCCATGTGCATCACGCCGGCGTAGATGCCGGTGTGGCAGTGCCAGCAAAAATCACCGCGACGTTTCAACGATTCCAGCATCAGCTCGCGCACGACATGGAAGCTGGGCGTGAAATCGACCACATCCACCCCCAGTTGCTTGAAGACCTTGGTATTGTTTTCCGCCACCAGCGGGCGGTAACCCCAGTGATTGAAGCGCACCACCAGCGGTTTCAGTTTCAGTTTCTTGACGATGTACCAGAGCTGGAACACGCTATCCTTGCCGCCGCTGTAAGGCACGATGCAATCGTACAGACCCTTGCCCTTGTGTTCGGCGACGATGGCTTGCAATTGGCGGCCGCGATCTTCCCAGTCGATCTTTTCCTTCTTGAACTCGACTTGGCGGCAGACGCTGCAGACGCCGAATTCGTCATAGGTGATGGTATCGACAGTTTCCTTGGTGAGGCAACGGGTACAGCGTTTCATGGGATTCTCCGAAATCAGGGTGGCGCGGATTCAGTGAGCGGCCTTCACCAGCTCGTAATGGTTCAGGATCGCTTCGATGCAAATGAAATCGATCAAGTCGTCAACTTCATGGGATTTGTAATGCGGCATGACATGCGACAGCGTGCGGTCATGGCAGAAGCTCAGGGTGTGGCGATACGATTCCACTGCCGAAATATAGAGACTGCCATCCAGCGCATATACCGGATCGATATCTTGGCGACGCGGAAGTCGGGTGAAATCAACTGCCGAGAAAGGCGTGACGCGGCCGTCGGCGGCGCGATTCACGGCAAAGGCCGGATGACTGCTGTTCAATTCCGAGATGCTGACCAGCGCATCGCCGGCGGCGCGATGCTGCACTAGATATTCCAGCGCGGCATCGACATCGCTGCCTTCGGTCAGCGGCGAGGTCGGTTCCAGCAGCACGAAGTAATCGAAATGTTCGCCTTGCGCGGCGAGCGCATCCAGCATGTGGATGACCGCTGCGCTGCTGGGTGCGGTGTCTGCCGCCAGTTCGGATGGGCGCAAGCAGGGTACTTCGGCGCCATGCGCGCGCGCGATCGTGGCGTATTCTTCGCTGTCGGTCGAGATCACCACTTTGTCGATGTGGCGCGCAGCGCGTGCGGCGGCAATCGGCCATGCCAGCAAGGGTTTGCCGTGCAGCATGCGAATGTTCTTGCCCGGTAGCCCCTTCGAGCCGGAGCGGGCGGGGACGATGGCCAAGATGCGGGCGTTCTCGATCATGATTCGTGGGGTCGGGCTGGCAGGCGCACAAAGTGCGCGCGAATTCGCTGCATCACCCGGTTAAGCGATTTGCGTATGAAAAATGCCGGTCTGAAAATTTTCACGCCCTGACTATCTAGGGCGCGC
>JAFECY010000164.1 GCA_018241865.1 Pseudomonadota bacterium
ATTCTCGTTTTATCGTGCGGAGCACTAGCTGCCATTTCGATGCAGTTAGTAGCCTTGACTACCACGCAGCAATCCACTTACCAAACCCGCGCTATTCAGCTTGCCGGAGAGCTGGCAGACAAAATACGGATGTATTCTGAAAGCAGCACATCGAATCTGAAGTCTGAATTTTTCCAAAAATTGAATGATTCTGTGCAGAACGTCCAAGATATTAGCGCAGCCAAAAATTGCTATTCGGAACATGAGCCTTGCTCTGCTGAAGAAATGATGCAATTCGAGATGAATGAAATCACAGCGCGAATCGGGAGAACCTTGCCATCTGCGCGCTTACAGATCTGCCGTGATTTGTCTTCTTCCAACGAAAATGGGGTGGCGATCGATTGGTCGTGTGCTGGCGGCGGCAGCATTGATGCTCCGTTGGTAATCAAGCTTGGCTGGAATGGGAAAATGGATGATCGAAGCGATGCGAGTCCGGTGGGTGGTGCGTCGCCCAAGTTGGTATTGAATGTCGCTGCCGACTCCAATTGATATGGTCATGATTGGTCAATATATGGCCGCTGGCCATTGGCAACGGCAGAGCGGTTTAACAATCGTTGAGCTCATGGTTTCCATGACATTGGGCTTGCTGGTAACGGCAATTGGCGCGGGGCTGCTAGCTTCTGGGAAAACCAGCTATCTCTTTCAAGATGAAAGTATTGAGCTGCAGGAAAACGGCAGATTTGCGCTGGAAATCATTGCGCGATCGGTGCGGCAAGCTGGCTTCCAGAGCTGGAATGAGGGAGAAACGCCGTTGACGGCAGAGGCGTATGCCAGCCCAGACATTGTTGGCATGGATGCGCGTAGTCTCAAATCCAATACAGTTGCGCTGGAATCAGTTGAAAATAATGCCGTCAACGGTAGCGATGTGCTGGCTTTGCGATTTTTCGGAGCGGGAACTGGTGAGAGTGGCGATGGCAGCATTTTGAATTGCGCCGGCCTTGGTGTCGGTGCTTCGGCTAGCAGTGAGTCGGAAATAAATCGCGGGTGGAGCATTTTTTATGTCGCTACCGATGCCACGGGCGAACCGGAATTGCGTTGTAAATATAAGGGAAAAACAGCTTGGACATCCGACGCCATTGTGCGCGGAGTCGAGTCTTTTCAAGTGCTGTATGGCATAGACCTCGACGCGGATGGTTTGGCGGATCGTTTTTTGAGTGCAAACCAAGTCGATGCGTTGGATGATGCCTTGACTCTGGTAGGGGAAAATGCGCCGACGCGTAATCAAAACCGGCAGGCGCGTAGCCATTGGAAGAAGGTGGTGGCAGTGAGGGTCGCCATGTTGTTGCGTGGAGCGAGCGAACTGGGTGCGGAGATAGTTGAGCGGAAACATGCTTTGTTTGGCTCGGCATATTGCGACCGCAGCCATACTGCCGACAAGGGTAGTTGCCTTGGAGAGAAAGATTTTCAACCCAAGGTGCGGAATCGCTTACGCAAAATATTCGAGACGACTATTTCAATCCGTAATCGCTACGCTCTTCCTAACACATGAAGCAAATTGCTGATGCAGTGTCGTGCGCGTATCAGCGACGACTTTCTCAAGAGCGTCGGATACATCAATCTGGTGCGGCGTTGGTGATCGCACTTTTTCTGCTGGTTGTGTTTTCCTTGTTGGGAACATCAGCCGCACAGTTGGCACTGCAAGGTGAAAAAGCGGCGCGCGGCGACCGCGATCGGCAGATTGCACTTCGTTCGGCGGAGGCGGCATTGCGCGACGCAGAAATCGATATAGAGCATTCTCCCGACGCGATGCGATCACGCAGTCATATTTTTTCAAGGAATGCCGCGCTGGGATTTCCACGGGAGAATGAAAGCCGATGTAATGCTGGCCAAGATAATGTGTATCTGGGTTTGTGTTCGCTTTCTGTTGCAGGAAAGCCGCCTTGGCAGTTGGTGAATTTCAGTGATCGTCAATCGACATCGATGCACTCGGTTCCATATGGGCATTTCACCGGACGCAAACTCGCAACGGGCAAAGCTTCCCTGCCCTGCATGTTGCCCCGCTACGTGATCGAAAGAATCGTCGTCAGAGCGCTCGGCGAGGATGCTGGCAAACCTGCGTATGTTTATCGTGTGACGGCGATTGGCTTCGGTGTGCGCGAATCAACGCAAGTGGTGTTGCAAAGCGTGTATCGCAAGGGCGAAGCATGAGCGTGGGAGGGCGAGCGCTGTTGGCGGGTTGGGGGGTGCTACTGGCCTCGGGCGCATGCTGTGCCACGCCGATCATCGAATTGGATAGCCCTGTTCAGTTGAGATATTGCGGGATGACGGTAGGAGCCACTATATCGAACCATGAGCTCGCGCGGGATGGAAATTTCATCTATCTGGCTGGTTTTGATGCGGCCGGCATCCACGGCAGTTTGCGGAAGATGGTTATTGCCACCGAGTCGGATGGAACGCCGCGCATTGCTTCAACCGCCCAATGGGATGCCGCCGATATTTTGACGGGAACCGAGGGAAATCCGCCGCGCCTTTCTTTCCGTGAGCGGAAAATTTTTATCGGCAAACAGACAGGGACAAACTGGGCGACTGTGCCATTTGAATGGGATGTTTTGAGCGAATCGCAAAAGATGTTGCTGAGCACAGCGACCGCCAAAGAGACGAGTGCGCGGCAGTGGGTGGATTACTTGCGTGGTGCGCGTGATCTGGAAATCGGCAGGCCGCAAGGCAGTTTGCGCCACCGAAAAAATTTGTTGGGTGATATTGTCAACAGTCAACCCTTGTATGTCGGTGCGCCGACATCGGACATTTCTGGTTCCGAGTATCAAGCATTTCATGCCCGCTACGGCAGTCGGCGCAAGGCAGTGTATGTCGGTGCCAATGATGGGATGTTGCATGCCTTCGATGCGGAAGATGGTCATGAATTATTCGCCTATATCCCGAACGTTCTGCTGCCTTCTCTGCCGCAACTGACACGCCCGGATTATCGGCATCATTCTTATGTCGATGGCAGGCTGGCGGTGGCGGAAGCGTTGGTCGGAGGGGCGTGGCGAACGATTTTGGCAGCGGGAATGGGCGGTGGTGCGCAAGGTGTTTTTGCTCTGGATGTGAGTGACCCTTCGGATTTTTCCGGCGGGCGTGGTGCATTGTGGGAGTTCACCGATCGCGACGATCCCGATATGGGCAATGTGCTTGGTACTCCGATGATCGCTAGGTTCATGACGAGCAAGGTGAAGGGTGTGCCACAGTACAAATATTTTGCGGTGGTCGCCAACGGTGTCAACAGCTATCAGGTCGATGGCGACAAACGTTACAGTATCGGTGCGGTGGGAGCATTATTCCTGCTTGCTCTCGACAAACCGGCGTCAGTCAAATGGCAGGAGGGTGTCAACTATTTCAAATTCAAGACGCCTGCAGGAGAGCCTGATCTGGCAAACGGATTGATGTCGCCGGCTGCGATTACGGATGGAAGCGGCGTGGTGCGGTTCATTTATGCCGGCGATTTGCAAGGTAATCTGTGGCGCTTCGATTTCGATGGCGGTATGCCAAAAAAGAATGTCGGAACAAGCATCGTTTCCATCTTCACCGCCGTC
>JAFECY010000165.1 GCA_018241865.1 Pseudomonadota bacterium
ATATAGGTTAGTTTCATCGGTGTCATCGACAGTTAGTACGGATGCAACAGGGTGAAAGGTCTTCCGCAAATACGAGCTTATCCATGTCCATCAGTATATCATGCGAATGATAATTATTCTTAATTAGATTTCGGGCTGTATCACTGTTGTGGAAGCTGGTTTCAAGAGTGGGAAAATTTCTTCTCTGACAACCACAACCCGTGTGCTATAACCGGAAACACAGGGATTTTTCGAGGAGAAATCATGAGCCTAGCCAGCAACATCATCGTTGCTTTGATCGGACTGCTGCACATTTATTTCTTGGTGCTGGAAATGTTTTTGTGGGACAAACCGGCCGGCTTACGCGTATTCGGACACAGCAAGGAAGCCGCTGCTGCTTCCAAGGTGTTGGCGGCGAATCAGGGTTTGTACAACGGTTTTTTAGCCGCCGGTCTGTTCTGGGGATTGAGCCTAGGTGCGGCTGGCACCAGTGTGAAGATATTTTTTCTCTTGTGCGTGCTGATCGCCGGTATGTATGGCGCGTTGACGGCCAGCCGCAAGATATTGTTCGTGCAGGCCGTGCCGGCGGCGGTCGGTTTGGCCTGCGTGTTGCTGTCGTAACGCCGTGTTTATGCGAACGACGACAGCAGCGTCACCATCTGCGCAAACACCTTTGGCGAGGCGGCGATCACGTCGCCTTTGAAGAGGTAATCCGATTCGCCTGTGAAGTCGCCGATGATGCCGCCGGCTTCGCTGACCAGCAGCGCGCCGGCAGCGATATCCCAGGGCTTCAAGCCTTTTTCAAAGAAGCCATCGAGACGGCCGGCCGCGACGTAGGCGAGGTCGAGCGCTGCCGCGCCGGGGCGGCGCAAGCCGGCGCATTTCTGCGTCATGATGCGGAACATGTCGATGTATTGTTCCAAGCCTTCCATGCTGGAGTAGGGAAAGCCGGTGCCGATCAGGGATTCGGCCAGCTTGTCGCGCTTGGCGACGCGGAGGCGCTTGTCATTCAGGTAGGCGCCCGCGCCCTTGGTGGCGGTGAACAGGTCGTTGCGGGTCGGGTCGTACACCACGGCTTGCGTGATTTGCCCCTTTTGCTGAAGCGCGATCGAGACGCAGTATTGTGGAAAGCCGTGGATGAAGTTGGTGGTGCCGTCGAGCGGATCGATGATCCAGACGTTTTCCTGAGTGGACAGGTCGGTGGATGCGCCCGATTCCTCGGCCAAGATCGCGTGGTCGGGATAGGCATTTTTCAGGACTTCGATGATCGCCTGCTCGGCGGCTTTATCGACTTCAGTGACGAAATCGTTCTGCTGTTTCTGCGTGACCTTGATGCGGTCAACGTCGAAGGAAGCGCGGTTGATGACCGAAGCGCCGCGGCGGGCGGCCTTGACCGCCGTATTGAGCATGGGATGCATACAGGTTCCGTTAAAATGGCGGCTCCCTTGCGAACCGCAACGGGAACCTTTCGTAATCGTGAATGAACGATGCGGCGTCAGGCTTTTGATGTCTTGCGTCGCGTAATGCCGCTATTTTAAATGAACAACCTCCAGTCTGATACATCTCTGTTCCAGCGCCTGCGCTTTATCCTGGTGGAAACCAGCCATCCCGGCAATATCGGCTCGGTCGCCCGCGCCATGAAAACGATGGGCTTCGGCGAATTGGTGCTGGTCCGACCGCGCATTGCCGGGCCATCTCGCAATCACGAAGCGATTGCCCTAGCTAGTGGCGCGCTGGACGTGCTGGAAGGCGCGCGCATCGTCGAGACCATCGATGCCGCGCTGGAAGGTTGCAACTTCGCCGTCGCCGTCACCGCTCGCCTGCGCGAATTCTCGCCGCCGGTGTTGACGCCGCGCGTCTTGTCGGCGCAACTGGCGACCGATACCAGCCTGCATGCGGCGCTGGTGTTCGGCAACGAGCGCTATGGGTTGCCCAACGATGCGGTCGAAAAGTGCAATGTGCTGGCCAACATTCCCACCAACCCGGATTACGCTTCGCTTAATTTAGCGCAGGCAGTGCAGGTGCTGGCCTACGAATGCCGGCAGGCAGCGCTCGAAGGTGCGCTGCCGGTGCAAACGGGAATCGGGTTTCAGGGTGAGGCAGCCAGTTTGGCGCAGATCGACGGCATGTATGCGCATCTGGAACAGGCGCTGGTGGCGATCGATTTTCTCGATCCGAAGAGTCCGAAGAAATTGATGCCGCGTTTGCGGAGACTGTTTTCGCGGACGGGGCTGGAGACGGAAGAGGTGAATATTTTGCGGGGGATGGCGAGTCAGATACTGATTCGATTCAAGAAGGCGGAAGACTGATGGTAGTCCCCTTACCGCAGTCGCGATTTGGGTGCTTTCAATGTGGGGCTGGCGCGGTTAGCCCGTCGGGAATACCCGTTGGATGGCATGGCAATCTTCACCGGGGTGAACAGGTCAGCTAGGGTGGCATTCAGCGCGTAGCACAGGTTGGCGAGGGTTAGAACAGAGGGGTTGGCTACACCGCGCTCGATCTGAGAAATATAAGTTCGATCTACCTCGGCATCGAAGGCCAGTCTGGATGGCGGCTCGAAGCGAACCGCAGAGTTTGCGGAAAGGCTAAACAAGCCTTATTTACATATCCAGCCTAGTTCGTCCCCATCATCAATTCGCGGATTCTTGAATCAGCATTACATCGTTGTCCTGAACGTCGCTGGCAAACGTGAGTAGTAAATGAACCTGTTATACTAAATAAAATTTAAATTAGTATAACCATGTCTTCTTATACGGAACTTTCTCTTACTGCCCAGACTGCCTACGCACAGCTTCTGGATGTGGCTTTGCCTGCCGAGCATATGCGCTCGGTAGCGGATTTGTCCGGCTCATTTGCGGAAAAGACGGTGAAGGGGCACAAGTATTGGTATTACCAGTACACCGAGCCTTCTGGGAAGTTGCGGCAGATTTTTGTCGGTCCGGAAAATGACGCAGTCAAAGCCTTGATCGAGAAAAAATCCAGCGGCGCGACTAGTGCTAGGGCATTGATCGCGCTTGCCAAATCGGCCGCTGCGCTTGGCTGTGCGACAGTTCTGTCACGGCATTTGCGCGTGATTCGCCGCTTGTCGGAATATGGATTTTTCCGTGCTGGTGGTGTCTTGATCGGCACGCA
>JAFECY010000166.1 GCA_018241865.1 Pseudomonadota bacterium
AAATATCATTACATTGAGGTGTTTTACAATCGGTGATGTCGTCACTCTGCGTTAGGACTATGCAAGAGTCCGGCAGCGTTTCATGCTTCCTGGCTGGCCGAACGAGATATGGCGACTTGAGAATGCCGTTGGTATTCGAAAAACATCTCCAAGCTCACACGTCTCCTACCCTGCAATTTTGACGCCGCCGTTCAGGCGTGCCTGAATCACCTTACGCATATTTGCCGGCGCATTCATGAGTAGTGCCGGCCAGTCGCTTTGGGCTTGTTTTACCATCGCCTTTGCTTGTTGTATCAGGCGAACGCGACGTTGCAGTCCAGCCCTGGCCAGCAATCCATCGAGGTCATCCCACGTATAGGTACGCAGCTTGGCATCGACCGCCCGGTTGATTCCGTAGTCGTTCGGCTTGACCTCGTCGAAGAAAGCCGCCACGCACACCGGGTCATACAGCGGCGCCAGTTCCGGTGTCACTCCGTCTGGATAAATGACTGCCCAGTTTTTCAGGTGAGCATCGGTATTGCCCATCAGGATGAACATCACGAATCGTCGCACAAATTCCAGCACATCCTGTGCTGGCCGTGACGAAAGACGATCCAACACCAGCAGCACGCTGGCAAAATCATTTTGCATGTCCCGACCGTACTTCTGACGCGGCTCGTATTGCAGCACCTGGGCAAATTCCTCCATATGGATGCGGCGCCCGCCGGCGGCCCGGTCAAACCGCTTCACAGCCAGAATATCGTCGAAAGGCACGACTTCCGGCAGTTCCGCATCTGCGCACGAGATGACTTCAGCTTGGGCTGTATTCAGGCCGAGTGCTTTGGCCAGCTTGTAGCCAAAGGCTTCGTTTTGCACCAGGTCGGGATGGCGCGTGCTGGGCAGCTTCAGGATGAAGTCTCCTGCCGCACCATGGCGTTTTACAACATAACGTCGTCCATCTAGGACCGCTGAAAATTTCGTGACCACGCCCGGCAGGGATGCAGCATCCTCCACCGGCGTCTCGACAAACCCCGACTCCAGCACATCCAACCCCAAGGAGGTGTGCCAATGGCGCACCACGTTCGGAATCCCTTCACTCAAGGGAATGGGCTCGACTTCGACAGCGCCCATCAGGTCACGTCCGGCGGCGGCAAGCAGTTCGAATTCATCATCCGGGCTGCAATGACGTTGGGCTGCTAGACGTTCCCGGTTGTGTCCCTCCGGTAGCAGATTCTGAAAGTAGGTCGGCCAGCGCCCATCGCTGCGTGCGACGCGCACGTCGCGGATCGCACGCAGGATCTGTTGCGTTTCCCGATCCGTTTGGCCGCGGTAACTGAGCGACAAGGTCGGCCGCTGCGCGTCATTCACATAGTCGTCGTCGAAGGAGACGCGCAGGATGTCACCGTACTGGGACAGATAGCCGATCGGACGCTTGCTACCGGCGATAGTATTGAAGATCAGGCGAAGGTATCGGATCGATGTGCTCACTTGCCTCCCTTTGCGGATGGTAGCGTACCCTGCAACTGCTCGACGATCGACGGCGGTGCTTCGGCACCGGTCGGCTGCCCGAGAAAGCGACCACCGGATCGGATGAAATCCTCCAGCGCCAGCCGTAAGTGCGACGGCACCAGCAGCAGTTCCAGACCGAGCTCGCGCGCCATGGCTTCCAAGGTTGACAAGCGCGGGTCTCCGCTGTCAGCCAACGCCTTTTGCACTGTCATGCGGGACAGGTTCGCCTTGACGGCCAATTTGGTCTGCGAGAGCTTGGCGGCTGACAGGGCGGCATCGAGTTGCCTCAATATATTGCTCATAATAATTATCTATTTCGATGAAATGCTAATTAATATTAGCATATATTTTTCCTTTCACCATCTTGATTGCTTTAATTATCTTTTTTGATGATTTGATCATTATGACAATTGAATCGATCAGTAAATGGATCGACGCTGTCATGTCATCACGAAAATAAAGAATATGTGTGAAAAGCGCTGGTGCGGTGGTGGAACTCGACTGCCGGACTAGCAAAGATGAAGGACTTTCCTCATTTACACTTGGATTTCCCTTTCCTTGACAGACTTACGCAAAAACGAACGAACATTTTGAGCCACAACGAAAATAACATACGGTTTTTGGCTACGTCGTGACCGCCGTGTTCACCGTGGTTAATCGTTTTTTACGAAAGCCCTACTTGATTCGAATGCAATCGCACCTACCAACGCATCAGAAAAGCCGACCCTCGGGTCGGCTTTTTCTTTGGCTTGCTGGGATGCCGTCGTCAGTGCGGCTTGTCCTTTTTCTGTTCCGGTTGCTGTTGGCAGGGGTCGCGCATTTTTACGCCGTCGCGACTGACTTCGATCAGCTCTTGTTTGTTACCTGATTGATTCTTGTCGGATTTTTTATCCCCATCTTGTTTCGCGGCGGTCACGCTGTCGCAACTGATGTCGAAGGATGAGGCGGTTGCGCTCGGCTTGCCGCCAGAATCGGTGTCATCGCCGGTACCGCCGTTGCCATTGTCACCGCCGCTATCGCCGCCATTGTCACCGCCGCTATCGCCGCCATCGTTGCTGGAACCCGAGCCTGAACCATCGCCGGTGCCGCCGGAATTGCCGGAGCCTGAACCATCGCCCTTGCCGCCGTTGCCGTTGTTCGCACCGGCATCACCATTGCCGTCGCCACCATCGCCGCCGGAACCTGAACCCGATCCACTGCCGTCGCCGGTGCCGCCGTTTCCATTCCCGCTGCCACCATCGCCACCGTTGCCGGCGCCGCTACCGTCGCCGCCGGAACCCGAGCCGGCGCCGTCGCCGTCTCCAGAGCCTGAGCCGGAACCTGAACCCGATCCGCTGCCGTCGCCGGCACCACCGTTACCATTCCCGCTGCCGCCATCGCCACCGTTGCCGGCACCGCTACCGTCGCCGCCAGAACCCGAACCGGAGCCGGAGCCGGAGCCGGAGCCGTCTCCAGAGCCCGAACCGGAACCCGATCCGCTGCCATCGCCGGCACCGCCGTTACCATTCCCGCCGCCGCCATCACCACCGGAGCCGGAGCCGCTACCGTCGCCACCACCGCCTGAACCGGAGCCCGAGCCATCGCCCGATCCCGATCCTGAGCCGGAACCGCTGCCGTCACCGCCACCACCATTGCCGTTGCCGCCGCCACCATCGCCGCCGCCATTACCTCCGGTTCCGCTACCGTCGCCACCACCGCCTGAACCGGAGCCCGAGCCGGAACCGCCGCCGTCGCCACCCCCGCCGCCGCCATTGCCGCCACCGCCGTCACCACCGCCGTTGCCGCCTTTGCCGTCACCGCCACCACCGTCGCCATTGCCGCCGCCACCGCCGCCGCCGCCACCTTTGCCATCATCACCGCCAGTAGGCGTGACGCTGGGTGGGTAGGGGTTGTCATTGGGAGGGGCAGGTGGGCAGCCTTCGCAGCCGCTGGGTGGCGGAGTAGGCGTCAGACCGCCGCCGCCACCGCCGCCATTGCCACCGTCGCCACCGCCGCCGTCAGTGGGCGTCGGATCGGGATAGGGGCTGGGATTAGTGCCCTTGCAGTCAGTCAGGTTCTGGCAGCCTTGCCACAAGCCGCCGCTGGTGCCGCCGTCGGATTTTTTGGTGTAGTTGGGCGTCGGGCCATAGGTGAAGATTTTGCTGCCGGTGGATAGCACTAGCTTGCGATTGCCGAGGCTGGCTCCGAGTGTGTCGTTCCAGGGGATGTGAATGTCGCCATAGCCGGGGCCGCCCGAGGGGAAGGGATAGTCGGTGCTGCCGCTGATGATGATGGTGCTGTAGTCCGGTAGCTTGACGATGTATTGCGACAAGAGCTGCGTTTCATTCGGGCGTGATTTGCTGGATGGAGCGATGCCCACCCACACCGTTTCGTCGTTCATTGGACGCAGGGTGATGTTGGGCTTGTTCGGGTTGACGTAATCGGCGGCTGTGCCGGGCAACTGGAGGTTGTTGCTGAACAGATGAATCTGATCGCCAAAGGTATTGAAGCCGTTGACGGTTAGGTTGGGGGCCGCCAAGCGTAAGTTGTACAGAGGGCCGACATTGTGTGCGACCAAATTACCCGAAGTTTGCGCGGAAATGCTGCGGTAGCCCAGATTGAATGCGCCGTCTGAACCGATGTGAATGTCGCCGGTTTGCGTGTTGCGACCGGCGTCCGGCACCTTGGTGTCGTTCAGGATGGCATTCGGCGGCGTGCCAAAATAAAAGGTCGCGGTCGGATTGGTGAATTTGAGCAGCAGAGCAGCGGAGTAATTGGTGTCGGGGGTGAAGTCCGCATCATTGCTGTTGTTGACGCCGATTTTGTTGGCGAGGTTGTAGGGCAGCAGCATGATGCGTGCGCCGTCCTTGGTGGCGGCATCGAGCAAAATGTTGAGCGCGTTCGCGCGCAGCATCAGGTTGTCGCCCTGGCTGTTCAATTTGATGATATTGAGTGCGCCGCTGGTGGTGAGATAAAAATCGCCGACCGGCTTGCTGGCGCTGTTGACAGAGACATTGCTGCCGCCATTGGATGCGGTGGTATTGGTGGCTGGGGCGCCGATGCCGATGCCGGTCAAGTCGCCGGTCTGGGCGGTGTTGTCGATCACCATCAGCTTGCCGCCGGCCGCCGCCAGATTGGAAACCTTGGTGGTCAGCTTGAAGGTGCCGACATTGTCGTCGCCGAACACGCCCAAGGTGTTGGCATCGATGCGCACGCCATTCGCAGTTTGGGCGGTGTAGTCGCCGCCGACGCCGATGGTGACTGAGCCTGAACCCGTGCTGGTAGCGGCATTGATATTCTGGTTGATGTTCATATCGCCACCGACCGATAGCGAGATATTGTTGTCGTTGTAGATGTCGGGGGTGGTGATGCCGTTGGTCGTGGCCGAAGGCGTCACGATCGTGTTCGAGGTGGTGACGATGCCGCTGACGCCGTTGACGGTGCCAACGGTCAGCGGGCCGCCGACGTAGCTGATCGAGCCGTTGGCTCGGCCTGCCAGCGTGCCGACCAAATTGTTGGAATTGGTCAGGACGAAGGGCGTGACCTTGTTAGCACTGCTGCCTTGCAATAACAGGTTGCCGGCTTTGATCGAGCCGGCAGGGTTGGGCGTGTTGTCGCTATTCAAATCGTGGCGCTGATACACACCGCCGGTACCGGCGGTCAGCTTGACGGTGGCAGTGCCGGCGTCGATTTTTTCGTTGAGCGTCAGGCTGGCAGGGTTGGTGCCGTCGGGCAGTTTGGTGGCGTCGAAACCGGCAGCGTCGCCGGTAGTGATCGTGACGTTGTGATTATTGGTGCTGATGCCATTGACGCCGAAAGTGCCAGCGCCGACCGTCATGCGGCCGCTGTTGTTGATCGTGACCGTCCCGTTGGCATTGACGCCGATGGTGCCGATATTGTTGGCGGCTGTCAGGCTGACGTTGGAGGTGTTGCCGGTGATGCCGACGGTGCCGACTTGGAGCGTGCCGCCGGTCTGGTTTAGTGCGCCGGAGCCGCGGTAAAACATGTTGCCGGCGGTGACGCTTTGCGCCAAGGTCAGACTGTTACCTTTGTCGTGATAGAGCTGGACGCTGCCGTTGCCGACATTCACGCCGTTGACGCCGCCGACGGTGCCGATGGTTAGGTTTTGGTTGGCGCTGTAGCGTATCGTGCTACCACTCGCCAGATTGGCGGCGAGCGTACCGACATTGTTGTATTGCTGGATGTAAGTGCCGTCAAAGCCGATCAGATCGAAGAAGCCGGAGCCGGTCAGCAGCAGCGAGCTTGCAGCGATATGTGCGCCGGAACTTTGCGCGACGCCGCCGCCGGCGTCGAGCCAAAGCATGCCATTGCCTTCCACCGGGGACTTAATCAGGATTTGGTTATTGGCTTGCAGGTGCAGCGAATTGCCGGAGCCCCACTGTACGCCGCCACCGCCGCCATCGTCGATGGTGATGGTGCCGCCTTTGGGCGCAACGCCGGCCGAGGTGGTGCGCACCGTCACGTTGCCGCCGGCCAGTGCGGTTTCCAGCGCGGCCACCGTCATTTGCGACGTGCCGCCGTTATTGCTGGCATCCTCGAACGGCGAAGCAGCCGTCATGTCGGGCGTGGCACCGATGGTGTTGAGAATTTCGATGTCGGTCGGGTCGAGCAGCAGGGTGCCGGCCTTGCCTTTCGCCGCAGTGGTCTGCACCGTGCCGTTGTAGTCCAGTATGGCCTTGCCCGACACTTCGACATTGCCGCCGTCACCACCTTGCGCGCCACCCTTGGCGGAGATGTTGCCGTAGTAGCGCGTGCGGTCGTTAGACCACACCACCACATTGCCGCCATCGCCATTCCCCAGCGCATCGGCCTTGATCTGCACATCCTTGCCGACATAGGCGGTTTGTGCGTTTGGTTGCGGCCCTTGTCCTTGGAATGCGCCGCCCACGCGCACGGTGCCGCCGCCAGCGTCGCCGGAGGCGTCGAGTAGCGCGTTGTCGGTCAGCGCGACACGTTTGCCGAGCACTTCGATGGTGCCGCCCTTGCTTCCCTGCGCCGTACCGCTGGCATCGAGTGTGCCGCTGACTTGCGCATTGCCGCCATCGGCCGAGAGATAAATCGCGCCGTCGCGTTCGGTCGTGCTTTGTGCTCGTACCACGCCAGAATTGTTGACGGTGGCAGCGGCCAAGTCGTTCGCCACCGCTGCCGTCATGATGGCTTTGCCGCCGTCGGCCAGCAGCTTGCCGCTGTTGTTGACGCCGGACAGGTCGGCCACGGTTTTTTCATTCACCGCAAAGTTAATCAAGTTGTCGCCGTGGATATCCAGCGTCATCTTGCTACCGGCGGCGAGTGCGACCGTGCCGAGCCGCGCTTGGATGACGCCGCTGTTGGCGGCATAGTCGCCAGCCAGCACGATGTAACCGTTGTCGCGCGCTTTCAATACGCCGGCGTTGATGACTTCACGTCGTGCCGCTAATCCTTCGCGGCTGAAGACGTAATTGCCGGCCATGAAATCCTCATTGCGGATGTTCATGGTGGTGGCGATCAGCCCGCCGACATCCA
Organism: Pseudomonadota bacterium; assembly: GCA_018241865.1. Taxonomy (GTDB): domain Bacteria; phylum Pseudomonadota; class Gammaproteobacteria; order Burkholderiales; family Burkholderiaceae_D; genus Paucimonas. The sequence continues at coordinate 6,991 of JAFECY010000166.1, forward strand.
CCGTCGCGCCGGCACCGAAGTAGATGCCCCAAGGGTTGACTAGGAATACCTGACCGTTGGCGTACAGGCCGCCGAGGATGCTGGAGGGCATGTCGCCGGTCACGCGGTTGAGAATGACGGAAGACGCGCCCGGTTGGTTGAAGCGTACGGTGTTGCCGGCGCCAATAGAAAAATCGCGCCAGTCGATGATGGCGCGGGCGCTGCCTTGGTTGATGACCTGCGTCGTGCCGGATTGATTGACCGAGGCCGAGCCACTCACCACCGTGCCGCCGCTCGGCAGTTGCGCGTGGGCAGCGCTCTGCGCGAGCAGCGCCAAGAGAAGGGCGGGTTTAGAAACTCGCATTGAAATTCACCCAGAGCCGATGCTTCATCCCGTCGTTCGATGCGCCCGAATTGCCGATTTGTCGCGCGAGGTCGATCGATAGTGCCGCGCCAGAAAACGGATACATGGTCGCGCCCACGCCGACGCTGCGCAGGCGGTCGCGACTGTTGTTGAAACCGGGCATTTTGTACGTGACTTCGCCGATGTCGCCGGTCACGCGGAAGCTGCCCATGCGATTGAAGACGGAAAATGGATGGCGCAATTCTGCCGTCGCTTGGTAGCCACTATCGCCGCGCACTTCCGATGGACGGAACGCGCGCACACTGCCGGGGCCGCCGAGGGAGAATTTCTCGGTGTCGGGCAACATGTGACGGCTATAGACGAGATTGCCGCGCATATAGAGATCCCATTCCTTGATGAAAGGCGTGGTGTGGTTGACGTCGATCTCGAATTTTGCAAACACCGCATCCTGCTGGGTGGCACTGGTCACGCGCTTGAAGTTGGTGGTCAGGCCGAAGCTGGCGTTGGTGATCGAGGCATCTTTATGCACTTTATTCAGCAGATAGGTGGTCGTCAATACCTTGATGGTGTTGTCGGAAATCTGCGCGCCTAGCGCGTTCTGCACCAAGTGGCTGCGCTTGTAGCCGACATTGATCCACTCGCTGTCGTTGCGGCTGCGGCTCAAGGGGTGGCTGAGAATGACATCGGTAGTCTGGATTTCACCGGCGATGCCCAACACCGCCAGCGCGCCGCT
>JAFECY010000167.1 GCA_018241865.1 Pseudomonadota bacterium
CGAGTCTGACCCCATATATAGTTAAGTATGTAATTCCCAAAAAAAAGCCCACTGAAATTGCAGGCTACGAATCAGGATTACGTCTGCGGTTAACTTTTATTGCTCAGCGCAGCTTTCTCGCGCTTCACGAAGTCGATTGCATCGTCGGCATTGTCGAAGCGCCGCGTCAAGTTGTTCATGCCGACATAAACAAATTCACCTTCTTGGGATGCGATCCCGTATTGCTGAAGCAGCGCCGTATCCGGCACCTCTACTCGCGCTGGCGCTTCTACGCTTTCTGTAAACTCGTGTCTGCAAAAACGACAAATTTTGGCTTCAAATTTCACTTCTTCCGCGCACTTTGGGCATTTTTTGGTATCGTTTTTTTTGACGGGCGGCGCTACGTTGCTGGAATAGGTTTCTTCCACCTCACGCCAGCCGTTGCGCAAATAACTGTTGGCAATAATCGATGGCGCGGCAATGGCGTAGCCTACCCAGATCACAAAAATAAACATTACGCCGGGTGGGCCGAGGGCTCCGATCAGGATAACGATTGCGATCAGGATTGCCGCCGCGTGTCGCCATTGGCCTTTGATGGCGAGGTAGATGAATCCGAAAAAGAAAGTGCCGACCGATGCGCCGAAGCCGACTTCTTCGCGGTATCCGTTCGCGGGATTTTCAAATTGTCGCGTCATGTTTTTCCTATCGTTGAAATGCCGATCCGCGCGGGTAGATGCCGCCGACCCTGTGAATGGCCTGGATCAGGCGTGTCGGCACCGTCATACGCGAACCGTCATTGATGCTGTGGAATTCAACCTCGTCTTGCCGGATAAATACTAGCTCTTTCACCATCTTCCTGCCATCGGTAAAAATCACCACCACGTCATCGCCCGGCTGTGCTTCGATAGACGGCTCGATGGCAAGGTACTCGCCCGGCTTGATGCGTGGCCGCATCGAGTCGCCGCGCACTTTTAGACTGGGGCTCAGGGTCAGACTCGATTTATTTTAAAATTATCCGCAAACTCAAATACCCATGCGCTCCAGCGTTTGCGCCAGTTCGCGCAGCGCTGTTTCCAGTTGCGGATGTTGGGCGGCGAAGCGGGCCGAGAGTTCTTGGGCGCGGCCAGTCAGGCTGGCGTCGGCCTCGGCGACGGTGGCATTGGCGCTCTTGCTCAATAGTTGTTCGATGTCGCGATCCAGCATTTGCAGCAGCGACTTTAATTCGCCATCCACCGCGCCGGTTGATTCCAGTTGTTGGTGCAGCTCTTGGAGTTTATTTTTCAGTTGGTCTGTGGTCATGTTGCGGTCTCATGCGGGTTGAAGGAGAGTGCATCTATCATAGCCTGAAGGCGGCGCGTCAGCTACCGACATGGCTTCATGCGTTTGTGGGTGCGCCTTCGATAAACACTTTGAACTCGCCCGACTGGAAAGCGGTCCAGGTTTCGTTGTTGGTGAGCGGTTCGGTGACGATGATGGCGACGCGGTCGCGCGGGGTGGTGACTTCGGAAAAATCCACGCTGACATCGTCATCCGATAATTTCGCCTGCGTAAAAGGATATTGCCGCACGATGTAATGCAGGTTGGTCGAGCAATGCACGAATAGCGCCGAGCCGTCCGACAACATCAGATTGAAAGGGCCGTGCGCGGCAATCTGCGTCGAGAGTGCGCGCAGGGCAGCGCTCAATGCCGGTAATGGCGGAGGCGTGTCGCCGAAGCGGCGCTTGAGTTCTTGCAGCAGATAGCAAAAGGCGCGCTCGCTGTCGGTGGTGCCGACCGGGTGATACGCACCGTCGAGCACGGGCGCGAAATCCTTGAGGTCGCCGTTGTGGGCGAACACCCAGTAGCGTCCCCATAGCTCGCGCACGAAGGGGTGACAATTCTCCAGCGCGATGCGGCCTTGGGTCGCTTTGCGGATGTGGGCGATGACGTTCTTTGATTTGATGGGATAACGCTTGATGAGTTCGGCGACGGGCGAATCGACTGCAGCTTGATAATCGACGAAATGGCGCACGCCCGCGCCTTCAAAGAAGGCGATGCCCCACCCGTCCGCATGATGATTGGTGCGGCCGCCGCGTGTGGCAAAGCCAGTAAAACTAAAAACGATGTCGGTCGGGACGTTGCAGTTCATCCCCAGAAGCTGGCACATGGCGGCTAGCCGCAGCGGGTGCGGCGTTGATCTGGATGCGCTTACGGTATCACGGAAGCCGCCAGCGTGGCTGCTTAGTGCAGCACGACCGGATGCCGCATCAGCGCGTCGTATTTGCCGAGGAAGCTGTCGATATCTTCGACGCTCGGTTCGCTGGCGATGAGTTCTTCGACATCCTTGCGGAAGGCGGCGGCCAAGATGCCGCCGATGAAGATTTCGCGCTTGCCCGGCTTGTCCATGATTTCATAGCCGCCGAAGCGCAAGGCTTCCTGCTCTCCATCCACGCCGAATTCGACAACGCTGTACTGGTCGCTGTTGTAGATCAGGTTCATGAAAAGCTCCTTGGTTGGTGGGTGACGCTTGCCTTGAAAGTGGTGATGGAGTCTGCCATTTCAAGGATCAGGCGTAACGGGCTTGGCGCAGGCTTTGCGGACTTGTGGATTTATCAAGGATCGCAAACGCTTACCGCTTGTTAACTTTTACGGCTGACTAATTGCATTTCTTTAGTCAGCGCGAGGAATTTGTCGTACGGTTCTCGGCTTAGGAAAAGCACAACTTGGTCTAGGTGACTAAAATCGGCCAAGCTGATGAATAGGCGTTGCGGCGGATGATGGAGGACGCGATTGAGTGTGACGCGCATGACCAGATTGCCGCTACAGCAAATGCAGCCCGGCGTGATGCGAGAGACGATGAGATGCGAATGGGTTTCCTGCAAATCGGCCAGCGGTGCCTGCGCACCGGGCAAGCCTTCGAGTATGACGGCGGTAATTGTGTCGGGTTCGATGGCTTGCGCGATGGCGGCTTCGCGTGCAGCGGCGTCGGCGCCGATCACCAAAGTTGTCAGCGTCGGCATGCGGCAATGCGCATCAGGTTCCGCTGTTGCGCTTGCTGAGTCTCGTCGGCTCGACGCCGAGTTGTTTGAGCTTGCGGTAAAGGTGGGTGCGCTCCAGCCCGGTTTTTTCGGCGACACGGGTCATGCTGCCACCTTCGCGCCCGAGATGATGCTCAAAATAAGCGCGCTCAAAAGCATCGCGTGCTTCGCGCAACGGCAAGTCGAAGGACAAGGTGAAGCCGAGTGGTTCGGATTGCGGTGTGATCGGCGTCGCACCGGGTTGTGGCGTGATGGCGGCTGGCGCGCTGGTGGCGATATGCACCACGGCCGGCGGCTCGACTGGCTGCGGCGGGCGCGGCGTGAAATAGGTCGGTGCGCGCGCCGCTTCTTGGCCGCGGGTCAGCCCTTGCTGAACGGCTTTCAGCAATTTTTGCAGAGCGATCGGCTTTTCGAGGAAATTGAGTGCGCCGATGCGGGTCGCTTCGACGGCGGTGTCGATGGTGGCATGGCCGGACATCATGATGACCGGCATACTCAGCAAGCCGTCGCGCTGCCACTCTTTCAGCAGGGTGACGCCGTCGGTATCGGGCATCCAGATGTCGAGCAAGACCAGATCGGGCGTGCCGGAAATACGCAACTCGCGCGCTTGCTGCGCATTCTCGGCGGTTTCCACGGCGTGGCCTTCATCACTCAGGATTTCCGAGAGCAGCTCGCGGATGCCCATCTCATCATCGACTACCAGAATATTTGCCATAAGCGATTTTCCTGTCTTCCATCAAGTCTTCATCAGTACGCACGGTAATTGACGAAGAGAAACACGTTGTGCATCAATTACGCCGGCGCTAACTTTAACAGCAAAATCAGTATCTTTGCACCACCGCCTTCGACGCGATTCTGCAAGTCGATGCGGCCGCCGTGTTCATCAATAATTTTTTTCACCATCGCCAGCCCCAAACCCGTGCCGCGTGGTTTGGACGTGATGTAGGGCTCAAAGGCGCGCGCCAAGATTTTTGGCGAGAAGCCAGGGCCGTTATCGGCGATGGTCAGGCGCACCGCGCTGCGCACGCTACCGTCTGAATCGGGATAGTGTACCACCTCGGTAATCACGTCAATTCGTGCCGATTGACCGTCCTTGTTTTCATGGACGGCATCCTGCGCGTTCTGCAGCAAATTGTGAATCACTTGGCGCATCTGGGTGGCGTCACCCATCACGCGCGGCAAGTCCGGCGCAAGCTGGGCGCGGATGATGTCGCGCTCGTCGCCGGCCAGATAAAGGTGCAAAATTTCCGCCACCAGTTCGTTGAGATCGAGCGGAGCCAGCACCGCCGGCGGGGTTTTGGCGTAATCGCGAAAATCATCGACCATGCGCTTCATCGCCGCGACTTGGTTGACGATGGTGGTTGCGCCCTTATTCAGGATGGCTGCATCGGTCTCGGTCAGCTTGCCTTCCAGCTTCATTTGCAAGCGTTCGGCGGAAAGCTGGATCGGTGTCAGCGGGTTTTTGATTTCGTGCGCCAAGCGACGCGCCACCTCGCCCCAAGCGAAGGAACGCTGCGCCGAAATCACTTCGGAAATGTTGTCGAACACCACGACGTAATTGCTGCCGCTGCCGGTCGGCAGGCGCGAGCCGCGCGCCAGCAGCGTTAAGTCCTGCTCGGTTTCGCCGCTGCCCTCGCCGATGCTACGCGCAATTTCGATTTGCTTTTGCCAGTGGATATCGGCCACGGTGTCGCCGCCGGTGGTGCGCGCGCTGTGTTCCGAGAATCCCTTGGTGATGGCTTCGCTGAAGGCACTCAAGCCAGTCAGCGCAGAGAGTGGTTGGCCGATATCCGGCGCGATGTCGCGTTCCAAAATGCGGCCGGCCGATTCGTTGCAGGAGAGGAGTTTGAATTCGCGGTCGAGCACCATCACGCCGGCCGACATATTGCCCAGCACCGATTCCAGATACGCCTTGGCGCTTTCGAGTTCGCGTCGGTTTTTTTCCACCGCCGCACGCGCTTCCGATAACTGCCGCGTCATGGTGTTGAAAGACTTGGTCAGGGTGCCTAATTCGTCGCGGGTGGTGACGATCGGGCGCGGCGACAAATCGCCCTCGGCCACGGCTTTGGTGCCTTCGGCTAGCAGCAGCAAGGGCTGCACCAATTCGCTGGCGATCAGAAAAGCGCTGGCCACTGCACCGAAAATTGCCAACAGCAAAGTCAGGGTGAGAGTGAACAGGTACATTTTGCGCAAGCCGGATCGTCCCACGAAACGTTCTTGGTATCCGCTGTAAGCAGCGCGCAGCGATTCGGCGTCGGTGGCTAACTTGCTCGGCACCGGCTGGATGAGTTGCAGGAAACGCGTGTCATCTTTGAGCGACAGGCTACGGATGGCCGTTGGAATCGTCACGACCACGCGCATACGCAAGTCAGTTTGTGTCGCCGCGCTCTTGGTAGCGCCGTCTTCGGCACCACCTTCGACAGCCGTGTAACCGCGCGATAGTCGCGCCTGGCGCAGCATAGCCGCGCTCGGCAGGTTCGGCACCAGACTGCCGAGTTGGCCGCCGTCGGTGGAGAGAATACGGCCGGCAGTATTGACGATGGTGGCTTCCTGCAACTGCCCTTGACTGCGCAAACGCGACAGTTGGGTAGCTTGCGCGGCGTCGGATAAATCGGCCAATTCTTGCGCCATACTGCGCGCCTTGGCATGCAAGTCTTCGAGCGAGGTGTCGATTGCGCTGCGACCGAGATTAAGGCCGGAATCGAGTGCCGACTCGACCTGCACATTGAACCAGGATTCGATCGAACGCGACACGAATTGCACGGATACGAGATAAATCAAAATGCCGGGCAGAATGCCGACCAGCGCGAACAGCAGCACCAATCGCGCCATGATGCGCGAACCGAATAGGCCGCGTCGCCAGCGTCGGTATAGGCGCGACAGCAGCAGCGCAAGTAGTCCCAGCAACGCCACCGCGACCGCCACGTTCAGACCGAGTAGCCAAGAATAATGGCGGCTAAACAGCGTGGAGTTTTCGGCCGCCGATGCCAGCAGAAACAGCAAGATGCTGCCTGCGGCCGCGCCGAGCACTAGGAAATAACGTAAGGCACGCTGCAGTTTCATTCGGCCCGATAGGTGAAAGATTTCCAGTCGGAAGATAGTCGCCAGTCGCTGTTGTTCAGGGCGTTGACTTGGAAGGGTTTGGGCAGCAGTTCAACATCGAGCCGCATGCGTATCGATCCTTGGTACGTGTCGCCTGGCTTGAGCACGCCTTTTTCGGCGACCAGCCAGCGGCTCGGTCGGCGCACCAGCGTTAGCGCATCGTCCAAGGTCTGGAAACTTTGCTGCAAGCCGCCGTTGATGCCGACGTGGTATTGCCGGGTTAGGACGTTATAGGAAAGCCGGATGGTTTGCGTGGCGCTCAGGGAATTTTCATCGAACCAATACCAACGCGGCCGGGTCAGGTTGACCTCTGTGGTGAAGTAAAGCGCAACGCCGCGCAGCAAGGCATCTTCCAGTCCACGATTCAGCTCGAAGCCAAAACTGGATGCCAGCCGGTAGCCATCGTCGCTGGATTCAATGTGAATTTGCCGAATGTCCACGCCTTGCGCGGCGGTCGGCGCACACGCGCCTGCCAGTAGGAGGGCGGTCAGCAGGCAAAACAGCAGATGTCGGCAGAGTCGGCGCATCACTGAAGATGGGTTCGGGCACATCGGGTTTTACAACCGGGCGAATCACGGGGCAGGCTTCTGGAACAGCGCGTAAAACAAACCGTCGTGATCGTTTTGTTCATTCGCTACCGGCAATAACTGTCCCGGAGCGGCCAGCCGCACCGCGTGATGACGGCTAGCGAAGGCGGCTGCTTGGGCGGCCGATTCTTCCGGCCAGAGCGAGCAGGTAACAAGCAACAATTTACCATCGGGGCGCAGCATCTGCCAAAGGTTGTCCAGAATTTGCGCCGAAAGTGTTGCAAGCCGGGCGGCATCTTCGGGGCGACGCAACCAGCGGATGTCTGGATGGCGGCGCACGATACCGGAAGCGGTGCAGGGCACGTCGGCCAAGATGCGGTCGAAAGCTTGACCATCCCACCAGTCGCGGCTGGCAGCATCGCCGGTCGCCAGTCGTGCGGATAGTTGCAGTCTTTGCAAATTTTCAGTGACGCGTTGCAGGCGCTTGCCGTCGCTATCGAGCGCCAGCAAATCGACGGCGGCGATTTCTAGAATGTGCCCACTCTTGCCGCCGGGAGCGGCGCAGGCGTCGAGCACGCGCATGCCGTCGCGCAAGTCGAGCAGAGGTGCGGCCAGTTGGGCGGCGGCATCTTGCACCGAAGCCAGCCCGGCGCTGAAACCCGGGATGCGCTGTACCGGCAGTGGCCTTTCTAGCCGCACGGCGTCAGGGCCGATCTGGTGGGCAGCGATGTCCTGCTCGCGCAACAAAGTGAGGTAGGCAGCCACATTGGTTTGGCGACGATTCACGCGCAAGGTCAGTGGCGGCGCGGTATTGCCAGCGGCGAGCAGGGCTTGCCAGTCATCCGGGTAAGCGGTGCGCGTTTGCGCGATCCACCAAGCCGGATAGTTCCAGCACGCGACCGGTTGCTGCATGACGGTTGTCAGCAGCGTATCGCGCTCGCGCAAGAAGCGGCGCAGTACGGCATTGACCATGCCGCGCGCTGGCGCACATTTTGGGTGCGCGCCAGCGGCCTCGACCGCTTGATCGACCACGGTGAAAGGCGCGTAAGGCGCGTCGTCAGCACACAGCAAGCCGAGACTACACAGCAGCAAGGCGTGCAGCAGCGTTTTTTGCGGCGGCTTGTCGGCCAGCATGTCGAGCAGCGCTTGCGCACGTCCTTGTTGGCGCATGGCGCGGTAGGCGAGGTCTTGGATTGCGCCGCGTGCTGCTGTTGGTGTCCGGTTGCGCGCCCAAGATTGTGCTAACGCCGCCGGTAGCGCGCTGCCTTGACGCACGTCGGCGATGGCATAGGCCGCGCCGAGCAGGCTGTAGGCGAGCGAATCGATGGGCAGGCGCGTAGTCACGGCGTAATGGTGTGTGGGTGCGTGCGCCGGGGTGACGGCATGGGGAAAGCGGTGGGACGAGATCGGTACGGCTAGACGCCCCAGATCACGTCGCGGCCGTCTTGCTGTGCGGCACGCAGCATTTCCAATAGCGGATAAGCGCGGGTGGCGAAGCTGACCGGTTCGGGTTGTTCGTGCGCATGGTCTTCGTCGGCGTCGCCATGATGCAATTGGATGTCGCGCTCGATGTCATGGCTTTGGTGGTGCGCGCGGTCGGCGTCGATTTCGGTTTGCAGCACGGCGATCGCGTTGCCGGTTTCCGCTGCCGTGATGACGCCGCGCGCGCTATCTTTTCCAAGCAGGTCGAGCATGCGTTTGGCGTGCTCTTTATACATGAGGATGTCGGGCGCAGCTTTGGAATGGAAGGTGATGAGCATGAAAAAAACCTCGCGGAAAGCATGATGGATGCCGCGCAGTGTAGCAGTTACGCGAACTGGGTTGCGCCTGTGTTCTGCAACAAATGTTCAAATTGCGCGATGGACATGGGTTTACCGAACAGGTAGCCCTGCCCTTCGTCGCACAGTTCGTGGTTGAGGAAAACGCATTGCGCTTCGGTCTCGACGCCCTCGGCGATCACTTCCAAGCCGAGGGTGTGGCCGAGCGCGATGGTGGCCGAGGCGATCACGGCATCATTTTCGTCGTTCTCGATATCTTTGACGAAACTGCGATCGATCTTTATGCGATCGATCTCGAATAGCTTGAGATAATTCAGCGATGAATAGCCGGTACCAAAATCATCGATGGCGACACGGATACCGCGCTGGCGCAATTGCTGCAACAGTTCGCGCGTTTGTTCGGGGTCTTGCATGGCGGCGGTTTCGGTGATTTCGATTTCCAGCCAGCGCAGATCGACCCGGGTTTCCGTCACGAGTCGGTCGAGACAAGTCAACACCGTGCCGGAATGGCACTGGCGCGCCGATAGATTGACCGCCAAGCGCAGCGGTTGCAGACCACGCGCTTGCCAGTCGGCCAAGATACGCAGCGCCGATTCCAGCACCCACTCGCCCAGCGGCAGGATCAGCCCGGATTCCTCGGCGATTGGAATGAAGTAATCCGGCGGAATCGACCCCAATTCGGGATGGTGCCAGCGCAGCAGCACCTCGGCACCCACCATCTCGCGGTTGGTAAGCTTGTATTGGGGTTGCAGGTATAGCTCGAATTCACCGCGCTCCAACGCTAACCAGATGCGGTTTTCCATCAGCAGGCGTTCTTGTGCGGCGGCATTGAGTTCGGCGGTGAAAAATTGGAAGCGGCCTCGACCTTGCAACTTGGCCGCCAGTGCGGCGGCATCGGCGTTGCGTAGTAGCGTGTCGGCGTCGTCGCCATCGAAAGGGAAGCGCGCAATGCCGATACTGGCACCAGACAGCACGCGCTGATTGTCGATCTGGAACGGGTCGCGCATGACGGTGACGATATCGTGCGCGATCGCTTTGAGCATGGTGTCAACGATGTCGGGCAAGGCGACGATGAATTCGTCGCTGCCGAGGCGGGCGATGACCGCGTTCGACGGCAGCAATGCTTTCAATCGCGCGCTGGCTTCGATCAGCAAGCGATCGCCGGTGTGATGACCGAGGCTGTCGTTGATTTTTTTAAAGTGGTCGAGGTCGATAAACATCAGCGCCACCTCGCCGCTGGTGGTGCGTGCTGCAGCGATCAATTCTTCCAACTGCAGATTCAATGTAAACCGATTGGCCAAGCCAGTCAGCGGATCTTGGTGTGCCAGTTGATGGATTTGCTCACGCGCCCGATGCTGTTCGGAGAGATCGCGCACCGTGCAGATGAAAAAACTTTCCTTGGAAGCGTTGACGCGGCTGACTGTCAACGACAGCGGGAAATCGCTGCCGTTCGCATGGCGGCCGGCTAGTTCTTGCTCCGGCTGCTGGCGCGCGCCGAGGTGCTCCAGCATCGTCATGCCGCCGGCGGCGTCGAGCGACAACAAGGTCGTCAGCGGTAGGCCGGGCATGGCGTGCATCTGGTAGCCGAACAAGCGACCGGCTGCGCCGTTAGCCGACAGCAGAACGCCTTGGTGGTCGATGGTCAGGATGGCGTCCGCCGCATTGTCGAGAATCGCGCTCAGTCGCGCTTCGCGTTCGCGTAAGGTGCGAGTGCGTTCGATCATGACGCGTTCGAGTTGCATGCGCTGACCACTCAGCAACAGTAGAAACGCGCCCAGCAGGCCGGACAGCAGCAGGCCGCCGGCTAGGGTGAGCCAACTGTGCCAACTGTGATGCGGCAATTGGGCGAGCGAAGCCAGGCCGAGGCGCGTCAATTGCGCCTGTTGTTCGACTTCCCAGCGTCCGACCATCAAGTAGATGGCGATGAAAACGGTGCTGCTCAACGCCAGCGGTATCGGTAGCAGCCAGCGACGACGCCACCACAGCCGGCGCGGTTCGCCGATCAACACCCACGTCAGTGGTGCGGCCAGCAACACGCCGATGCTGTCGCCGATCCACCAGTTTAGCCAGCTAATCAGCAAGGAGTCGGGCGGCATGATGCCCGTCAGATAAAAACCGGGAATGGCGATGCTGCAGCTAATCAGGCAAACCAGCGGTACCAGCATCAGCATCAGCAACACATCGCGCCCGGTGTCCAGCCCCGGTCGCAGCCAACGCCGAAATAGCATGCTGCCGATCCAAGCCTGCAGAGCCGAGCCGGCGCATACCAGCGTTACCACGCACAAAGCCGATAGCGACCAGTTTGCGAGATTTTGTGAATACTGCAGCGTATTGAGGATAAAAGAACCGAGCGCGACGCCGAGCAGCATCGGCCGTCCGCGCGCCAGCACCGCTGCCAAGGCGATGCCGGCGGGCGGGAAAAATGGACTGGCGAAGCCGGGCGGCAACGCCAGCATGACGGACAATTTGCCGCTGATGGCGTAAGCCAAGGCCAACGCGAGTATGGCTTGCGTTGTGCTCAAGGTCGGCTGACGGCCGATACGTGAAGCAGTCAACTGCTCCCCCTTGGTTTGTCGCCGCGATCGAGCGCGGCTGTTTATCTAGTCGCCCCGCGGCATTGCTTGACAGCATGCGATTGGGGCGCGTCTCTTCTGTTGCTTCAAGGTAAGTATGCTACGAAAGTCGTCAATTTTGAAATGTTTTTCAGTATTTTTTATAGAAACACTGCAAGTAGGCATCAATCCGGCTTGAAACCGGAAAAAAAGCTGTCCGCTACTTCTGTCGGCGGTGCGGTGCCGAGGGGATTACCCGAGAGCAGTACCAGTTGATAGACGCGCTGCCCCTTGGCGATGAAG
>JAFECY010000168.1 GCA_018241865.1 Pseudomonadota bacterium
ACTTTCCAGCCATCGGCCAGCAACTGCCGCACATATTCGCGGCCGATGCCGCGTGATGCGCCTATCACCAAAGCGGTTGGCATGTCGTTCCCTCCTCTTGATTCTTCTTGCGGCAAAACAAAGTGCGGATCGGAATCCGTCCGCACCCTCTTGCTTGATTACACCAGCTCGATTGCCATCGCAGTCGCTTCGCCGCCACCGATGCACAGCGAGGCGACGCCGCGTTTGCCGCCGGTTTGCTTCAATGCACCGATCAAGCTGACGATGATGCGTGCGCCGGATGCGCCGATCGGATGACCGAGGGCGCAAGCGCCGCCGTGAATATTGACTTTCTCATGCGCGATGCCGAGGTCTTTCATCGCTGCCATCGGCACGGCCGCGAAGGCTTCGTTGATCTCGAACAGATCGACTTCCGCCGTGCTCCAGCCCACCTTGCTGTACAACTTTTGAATCGCGCCGATCGGCGCGGTGGTGAACCATTCCGGCTCTTGTGAATGGCGGGCGTGACCGAGAATTTTTGCAATGGGCGTACAGCCGAGTTTCTTCGCGGTCGATTCGCGCATCAGCACCAGCGCGGCGGCACCGTCGTTGATCGAGGACGAAGAAGCGGCGGTGATGGTGCCGTCTTTCTTGAAGGCTGGTTTCAAGGAAGGAATCTTGTCGAGCTTGGCTTTCAGCGGGCCTTCGTCTTTGTCGATCACCACATCGCCGCCACGGCCGCTGACCGTCACCGGGGCGATTTCCCACTTGAACGCACCGCTGTTGGTGGCGGCTTGCGCGCGCTTGACCGATTCGATCGCGAAGGCGTCTTGCGCTTCGCGGGTGAAGCTGTACTTGGCGGCGCATTCTTCGCCGAAGGTGCCCATCGAGCGGCCTTTTTCATAGGCGTCTTCCAGACCGTCGAGCATCATGTGATCGAACAACTGACCGTGGCCGATGCGATAACCGCCGCGCGCCTTGGTCATCAGATAGGGCGCATTGGTCATCGACTCCATGCCGCCGGTGACCACCACCTCGTTGGTGCCGGCGACGATCGAGTCGTAACCGTACATGGTCGCTTGCATCGCCGCGCCGCACATCTTCGACAGCGTGACCGCGCCGGTGGACACCGGCAAGCCAGCCTTAATCATGGCTTGTCGTGCCGGCGCTTGCCCTTGGCCTGCCATCAGGCAGTTGCCGAGAATGACGTCTTGCACTTGCGCCGGCTTCAAGCCGGCGCGTTCGACGGCGGCGCGAATCGCGACTGCGCCGAGTTCGTTGGCCGACAACGCGGAAAAATCGCCTTGAAACGCGCCCATGGGCGTGCGGGCTGCGCCGACGATGACGATGGGATCATTCATGTTACTTCCTCCAGTTCAAAGAAAAAATCAGATAATTTTTGGTGTGCCGCTTGATGCATTGGACTGATGGCAAAAACGAATTTCTTGTGGATAGGGAAAGACGTCTTCGACATAACCCTGCATTATCCGCTGTTTTCGCGCTTCCCAAAATTCCGGCGTCAGCAAGTCGGCGTGATGTTTCATGAAGTAATGCCGCACTCTGGGATTGCCGAGTAAAAATGTTCCAAGCTGCTCGGGGAACACATCGTTTTTGGCGATCGCATACCACGGCTCGGCCGACATTTCCTCTTCCTCATTGCGCGCTGCTGGAATCGCGCGGAAATTGCAATCGGTGACGTATTCGATCTCGTCGTAATCGTAGAACACCACGCGGCCATGTTTGGTGACGCCGAAATTTTTGTACAGCATGTCACCAGGGAAGATATTCGCCCCGACCAATTCCTTGATGGCGTTGCCGTATTCGCGCACACCGTGTTCGAGCGCGTCCTCATCGCCGCGCTGTTCGGCATCGGCCAACCAGATGTTCAGCGGCGTCATGCGCCGTTCGATGTACACATGCTTGATGATGATTTGCTCTTCCTCTTCCTCGACGATGGAGGGCGCGACTTCTTTCAAGTTAGCCAGCAAATCTTTGGAAAAACGATGGCGCGGAAAGGCGACGTTGGAGTATTCGAGCGTATCGGCCATGCGGCCGACGCGATCATGGTTTTTCACCAGCAGATATTTTTCTTTGACTAGTTCGCGCGTGGTTTCCTTGGGCGCGGGGAAATGGTCCTTGATGACCTTGAACACGTAGGGAAAGGACGGCAACGAAAATACCACCATCACCAACCCGCGTATGCCCGGCGCGGCCTCGAAGCGATCAGAAGAATGATGCAGGTGATGCAGGAAATCGCGGTAGAACAAACCCTTGCCGAGTTTTTGCAAACCGAGAATGGTGTAAATCTCGCTGCGCGGCTTGTAAGGCATCAAGCTGCGTAGAAAGTGCACATAAGCGGAGGGCACTTCCATATCGACCATGAAATAGGCGCGGGTGAAAGAAAACAGCACGGTGATGAGCACGGGATCGAAGATGATGGTGTCGAGCAGTAATTCACCTTTGCGATTTTGCAGAATCGGAATCATGAAAGGGTAGATTCGGCTGCCGTTGATGCCCTTGCCGACGATGTAAGCGCCCTTGTTGCGATAGAACAGACTCGACAGCACCTGCAATTGATAATTCGCTTCACGCGCATGTTGGCCGAACACCTCGTCCACGCGTGCTTCGATGTAGCCGATGTCACGCTCCAAATCGACGAAGGTCGATTGTAATTTGAAGTGCGCGATCAAACGACGCATCGCCGGCCGCATGCCTTCGCGGTCGGGGTAATACACGCGATATGCCGGTGTACCCTCGATCGGCTCGATGTACTCGGTCGATACGGCTGGGCGCACGAAAATAAAATCGTTGTGGAAGTAGGTGCGGTGCAGAATGTTGCAGCAAACCGAATTGAAAAAGATTTCCGCCAGCTCCGGCTGCTTGTGGTTGACCAGCAAGCCGATGTAATGCAACTTGACCTCGCGCCAAACATCATCCGACAACTCCTCTTGGTCGTATTCGTCCTCCAGTATCTGCACGCATTCTTGCACCCGGCTGTCGTAATAAGCGATGCGTTCGCGCGCGGCGACCTGCGCTTCCTTCCAAGCGCTTTGCTCGAAATAGCGCTTAGCTTGCTGACTGGCTTGACGGAACAAACGGTAATGTTTGTCGAATCCATCGAGTATGGTGCGCGCAAGATCGAAGGCGATTTGCGAGGAAAGTAGTTTAGGAAAAGCGGCTTGCATGGGTATCGGGAGGGCAATAAAACGCTAGTGTAATCAATGGGACTGAACAGAAATAGAAAATCCTATTTAACCACGGCGGGCACGGCGAACACGGCGGAAAACCTCTGCTTTGGGTTTCGCCGTGCTCGCCGTGTGCGCCGTGGTAAAAGCATTTTTCGTTAACAAGTTTCAGCAAACAATTCTCGGCCAATCAACATGCGGCGGATTTCGCTGGTGCCAGCGCCAATCTCGTACAGTTTGGCGTCGCGCCACAGGCGGCCGGTTGGAAATTCATTGATGTAGCCATTGCCGCCCAGCGCCTGGATCGCTTCACCGGCCATCCAAGTCGCTTTTTCGGCGGAGTACAGAATCGCGCCGGCGGCATCTTTGCGCAGAGCGCGCACCGCGTCAGGCGTGTGCGCGCGGTCGCAGGCTTGGCCGACTGCATAGACGTAGGACTTGCACGCCATCATGGTCGAATACATGTCCGCCATTTTGCCTTGCATGAGTTGAAACTCGCCGATGGCCTGACCGAACTGCTTGCGGTCGTGAATGTAAGGCACCACCACATCCATGCACGCCTGCATGATGCCCAAAGGGCCGCCAGACAACACGGCGCGTTCGTAATCCAACCCCGACATCAGCACATTGACGCCACCACCGACGGCACCCAGCACATTCTCGGCCGGCACTTCGCAATCGGTGAACACCAGTTCGCCGGTGTGCGAGCCGCGCATGCCCAGCTTGTCGAGCTTTTGCGCCACCTTGAATCCCTTGAAATGCTTCTCGACCAGGAAAGCCGTCATGCCGCGCGCGCCAGCCTGGGTATCGGTCTTGGCATACACCACCAGCACATCGGCATCGGGGCCATTGGTGATCCACATCTTGCTGCCGTTCAGGACATAGCAGTCGCCCTTGCGGTCGGCGCGCAGCTTCATCGATACCACGTCGGAACCGGCATTCGGCTCCGACATCGCCAGCGCACCGATGCAGTCGCCGGAAATCAGCTTCGGCAGGTATTTGTCCTTTTGCGCCTGCGTGCCCTTGCGGTGGATCTGGTTGACGCACAGGTTGGAATGCGCGCCATAGGAGAGCGCCACCGAAGCGGAAGCGCGCGAGATTTCTTCCATGGCGACGATATGCGCCAGGTAACCCATCGCAGCGCCGCCGTATTCCTCGCTGGCCGTGATGCCGAGGATACCGAGATCGCCCATCTTCTTCCACAGATCCATCGGAAACTGGTCGTCGCGGTCGATGGCGGCGGCGCGCGGCGCGATCTCGGCTTGCGCGAATTGCTGCACGCTGCTGCGCAAGGCGGCGATATCTTCGCCGTGGTCGAAACTCAATCCGGGCAAGTGCAGCATGGCGGCCTCCTGGTGGGGTTCAGCTTATTTCTGCTCGATGGCAAACACGGTTTGCTGCATGACGGCGCACAGCTTTTCGACGCCCTGGTTCAGCGACAGCAGCTCGACCGAGGTCACCGCCAGCGTCTTGCCGGCGCGCAGAATCTTGCCGCGCCCGATCAGCGCCTCGCCCTTGGCCGGGGCCAGGAAGTTGATCTTGTATTCCACTGCCAGGCAATCGTAATCCGGCAGCATCAGGCTGTTGGCGGTCAGGCCGCCGGTGGCGTCGCCCAGCGTGCCGATCACGCCACCGTGGAAAAAACCGTGATGCTGCGAGGCGGCCGGGCTCATCGGCAGCAGGGTTTCGCAAGTGCCGCGACCGATGTGGACGATGCGCGCGCCGAGCGCCTGCAATGCGCCCTGCTTGTTGAAAATCTCGTGCATGATGTTGGAGACTTGTTCGGTAACGGCATCGTTCATGGTTCTTGTTCCGTGGTGGATGGATGGTGGGAAATCTGTCACGTAAAATTCACGCAGCCTGTCGCATGCGCGTTGGTTTGCGCTTCGACACTTTCGTATTTTTTGCGCCGGTTTTCAGCACGTTCCGGCAAGTTTGTTCATGCAGGGCAATTTCAGCCAGCGTGACATCGATATCCTCGCGCTGACGTTCCAAGGTTGCGCGATGCTGCGTCAGTACGTCGAGAAACCGCCGGATCTGCGGTGCCGAATCGCCGGACGACTCATACATATCGACTAAATCTTTGATTTCCGCCAGCGACAAGCCGAGTCGCTTGCCGCGCAAAGTCAGCTTCAGACGTGTGCGATCACGCGACGTATAGACCCGCATATGGCCGTTGACGCCGACGCGTTGTGGGCTGAGCAAACCGCGATCCTCGTAGAAGCGAATCGCACGCGGCGTGATGTCGAATTCGCGTGCCAGCTCGGTGATGGTGTAGCTCAACATGGACTAGAATGGCAGTTAACGTTAACGTCAAGCACATTGTAGGCGGAGCGGGCCAAAAATGGAATCTTGTCCGATTGGCATTCTTCGCTGCCTCCAGCAGTAACACGGAACGCTATGAACCCTCTCGAATCCCGACTCGACTACCCCTACGGCGACACCCTACCGGAAACCGGCACAGTGTTGCAGGTCGCGCCCGGCGTGTACTGGCTGCGCATGGGCCTGCCCTTCGCGCTGAACCACATCAATCTGTGGCTGCTGGAAGATGCAATCGAACGCGACGGCGAAATGGTGCGCGGTTGGAGCGTGATCGATTGCGGCATCGCCAACGACGCCACCCGCGCCGCATGGGAAACCATCTTCGCCACGCAGTTGTGCGGCTTGCCTATCCTGCGCGTGATCGCCACCCACTGCCATCCCGATCATATCGGCCTGTCCGACTGGCTGTGCGCGCGCTGGCAAGCGCCGCTGTACATGACGGCGGCCGAATACGCTTTCGGTCGCATGATGTCGGCCGGCTTGCGCGGCGCCGACGGCGCTGCGATGCTGCCGCATTTCATTCGTCACGGCGCAAGCGACCCGACCTTACTCGCCAAGCTAGAAGAGCGGCGCAATTACTATCCCTCGCTGGTGCCGGCCATGCCGGCCGCCTACGTGCGCCTGCGCGAAGGCGAGTCCATTCGCATCGGCGGCCGCGACTGGCGCGTCATCACCGGCTTTGGCCATTCACCGGAACACGCCGCGCTGCATTGCGCCGATCTGCAATTGCTGATTTCCGGCGACATGATCCTGCCGCGCATTTCGACCAATGTTTCGGTGTTCGCCATCGAGCCGGAAGCCGATCCGGTGCGGCTGTATCTCGATTCGCTCGACAAGTACGCCGATTTGCCGCCGCACACCTTGGTGCTGCCTTCGCACGGCAAACCTTTTCGTGGATTGCACGAGCGCATCGCGCAATTGCGCGCGCACCACGCCGCGCGTTTGGAGGAAGTGCTGCAAGCCTGTTCCGTGCCGCGCTCGGCGGCCGATATCGTCCCCATCATGTTCCCGCGCCAGCTCGATGCCCATCAACTGAGCTTCGCTCTCGGCGAAGCGCTGGCACACCTGCATCTGCTATGGCGAGAAGGCCGGCTGCGGCGCATCGAAGGCGCGGATCATG
>JAFECY010000169.1 GCA_018241865.1 Pseudomonadota bacterium
AAGATCATCAGCCAGGACGAAGCGCGTCACGGCGGCGCATATCTGCGCTACATGAAAAAAGCGTTGACTGAAGTCGGCGATAGCGCCCGTGCCGCCTTCGCCAAGATTGGTGTCTTGATGGCGTCGGCGCGTCGCACCGAAAAGCCCTTGCACCCGACCAACCTGCACGTCAATCAAGCGTTGTTCCCGCAGGACACCGTGCAAAGCCGCTTGCCCGACCCCGATTGGCTGGAGCGCTGGCTCGACGGCCAGATCAAGTTCGACAGCGTGTGGGAAAAGAAAGTCATCGAACGCATCCTGCACAACATGTCGCTGCTGTTCGAGCGCAGCTTCGACACGGTGCAAGACCTGAACCGCTACCGCAAGGAAATCGCCGCTCGCATGGCGACGCCGCAACCTGTTTGATTGCCTCTATCCTGCCCAATGCCGGATTTTGAAACTAAGTTGTGCACCCGTGCCGACCTGCCGGCGCGCATCGCGCAATTGCCGCGTCCGGTGGTGTTGACCAACGGCGTGTTCGACATCCTGCATCGCGGCCACGTTACTTACTTGGCGCAAGCGCGCGCGCTGGGCGCATCGCTGGTGGTCGCGGTGAATACCGATGCCTCGGTCAAACGTCTCGGCAAGGGCGATGATCGCCCCATGAATACCTGCGCCGACCGCATGGCGGTGCTGGCAGCGCTGGCAGCCGTCAGTCTCGTGGTTGCCTTCGATGAAGATACCGCGCTGGAAGTCGTGCAAGAAGCGCGCCCCGACATCTACGCCAAGGGCGGCGATTACGACATGACGGCCATTCCCGAGGGGCAAGCAGTCGCCGCCTACGGTGGCCGCGCAGTCGCGATCGATTTCGAGCATGACCGCTCGACCACCAAGCTGCTGACAAAAATTCGGCAGCGATAAATCGCGCTCGACAAGCGGGTCAATGATGCGCGTGCGTTGCGCTCGCCGCCTTACCCTCGACCCAAACCGATACATCCAGCTTGCCGGCTTTTTCAAAAATCAGAGTGAGTGGAAACTTGTCGCCGATCTTTAATGGTTTTTTCAAACCCAGCAACATGATGTGATAGCCATCGCCCGGCTGCATCGCTACCTTGGCTGCAGGGGCTAGGCTGATGCCATCGGCTTCGCGCATCTTCATCACGTCGCCTTCCATTTTCATGGAGTGAATTTGCACCGATTGCGCGACCGTGCTGCTGGCGGAAAGCAGACGGTCGGCTTGTGTCCCCTTGTTTTCCAGCGTCAGGTAGGCCGCGCCGTTTTTCTGGCCGGGCAGGCTGGGGCGTGCAGTCGGATGTTCGACGTGTACGTCGCCGGCTTGGTATTCGTGAGCGTGGGCTTGCAGTGCGAGCGCGGCGACGAAAGCGAGAGCAAAACGAAATTTCATGGTTGTCTTTCGGGATGAAGAGGTGGGGAAATTATAGTCTCATGCGCCGCCGGCAAAGCCGTTTTGACGCCAGGCTTCATACACGACCACCGCCACTGTATTCGACAGGTTCAGGCTGCGATTGTCGGGGCGCATCGGCAAGCGGATGCGTTGTGCCGGCGCGAAAGATGCGCGCAGTGCTGTATCGAGTCCTTTGGTTTCCGAGCCGAACACGAAGACATCGCCGGGCTGGAAAGCGATGCTGGCAAAAGGCGTGGAACCGTGTGTCGTCAAGGCGAACATGCGTGCGGCATCGGGTTGTTCGCTGGCGAGAAAGGCGGCCCAGTCGGGATGCACTTTCATGTTTGCATAGTCGTGATAGTCGAGTCCGGCGCGGCGCATCTTGGCATCGTCCAGCGGAAAGCCGAGCGGTTCGATCAAATGCAATTGCGCGCCGGTGTTGGCGCACAGGCGGATGATGTTGCCAGTGTTGGGCGGAATTTCGGGTTCGACCAGTACGACGTGAAACAAAATGACTCTCCTCGATAGTCGATGGCATTAATGCGGCGTGCGCGCAAAGACCAGATTGGTGACGCGCGCTGCGCCGAAACGTTTTAGCATTGCCGCCAGTTCGTGCAGTGTTTCGCCTGTCGTGATGACATCGTCCACCAGACCGATATGCTGGCCGCGTATCCGCTCCATTCCGTGTGGCGTCAGACTGAAAGCATTGCGCAGATTGGCGTGCCGTTCGTTTTGATGCAGTTGCGATTGCGGGCGGGTGTCGCGCAAACGCAGCGCCAGTTTCGCTTCCAGTGGAATGCCGAGCGCGCGCGACAGCGGCCGGGCGATTTCCAGCGCCTGATTGTAGCCGCGTTCGGCCAAGCGCTGCGGCCCAAGCGGCACCGGCATCAGCAGAGTGGGTAAGGCGGTGTGTTGCATGTGCTCGTGCAGCAAGGCGTCGCGCAACAATCGCGCAAACAGTGGTGCCAGCGCCAAGCGTCCGCCGAATTTCAAGGCCAGCACCAGTTGATCGAGCGGCGCGGCGTAATCGCATGCGGCGATGGTGGCGTCGAAGGCTGGCGCTTGTTTTAGACAGTCGCCGCAGCGCTCAGCGTTGGCATCGCTCAGTCGCACTGCGCATTGTCGGCAGCGGTGCGTGCGCAGCGCGAGGAATTGCCGATGGCAGGGCGTGCACAAGCCCTCGGCGTGCGTGCTGCCGCACAAAGCGCAAGCCGAGGGCAGCAGATGCGATAGTCGCGTCTGTAGTCGGGAGCGAAGCGAGGGGCGAGTGATCCAGCGCAAGAGCATCGGCAGGCATTGTTCCGAACGTGTAAACTAAGCGGCATTATCGCATCCCGCATCCGGCTTTTCCGTGGCAAGTTCCGCTTCTCCCCGAGACACGACTCCTTCCAGCGCGCCCATCGATTTGCGTCGGGTGCGACAGTTATTCGCCGCACCGGCGCGACTGGCCGATTCGCAATTCCTGCGCCGCGAAATCGCCCAGCGCATGCACGAGCGGCTGGCGCTGGTGAAGCTCACACCGCAGCACATCCTCGATGCCGGTTGCGGCGAGGGCGCGGACTTGAGTGTGCTGCAGAATCGTTTTCCTAATGCGTCGCTATGCGGTCTCGATGCCGCGCCGGCTATGCTGACGGCGGCGCGCGCCAGTCATCTCGGCGCGCACTCGGCGCTCGCCCGGCTGTTGGCCAGATGGCTGCCGGCCACGGGCGGTGTCAAGTCACCTTTATTGATTGCCGGTGATTTCGCCCGGTTGCCGCTGGCGGCGAATGCGGTCGATCTGGTTTGGTCCAATCTCGCGCTGCACTGGCATCCGCAGCCGGATGCGGTGTTCGCTGAATGGCGGCGCGTCTTGCGCACCGACGGCTTGCTGATGTTTTCCTGCTTCGGCCCGGATACGTTCAAGGAATTGCGCGCTGCTTTCTCCGCCGCCGATGCCACGCCGCATGCGCTGCCTTTCGTCGATATGCACGATTTCGGCGACATGCTGGTTCACGCCGGTTTTTCCACGCCGGTGATGGACATGGAAACCATTACCGTCACCTACGGCACGATCGACAAGCTGTTGGCCGATGTGCGGGCTTGGGGCGGCAACCCGCTGACGACGCGTCGTCGTGGATTGATGGGCAGAGCGGCTTGGCGCCGCATGTGCGACCACCTCGAACAAAGTCGTCGCGCCGACGGTAGCATCGGACTGAGCTTTGAAGTGATCTATGGTCACGCCTTCCGGCCGCTGCCGCGCACCACAGCGGGGGGCGAGGCTATCATCCGTTTTGGCATGCCGCCGACGCGGACATAGGTGTGTTCAAGCGACGAGGGTTGGCAAGCGTGCCCGGATGTTGCGTGGCCATAATAGCAATAGCAACCTGTGGATAAGTCGCAGTGGCGCGTTGCTTTGCCTCTGCGAAACCAAGTTGTTGCGCGCTTTGCCCCTTGATAACAAGAGGTGTTCCGCCTTATACTCCCGGGGTTATGGTGGGTGTATCCATCGGTCGGACTTTTTGTTCTGGCGTGCTGGTTGTAGTGGCAGCGCCCGTCGGCGAAGTAAGTAAAAACGACACAATCTTATTTGGGCTTTTGAGGAAATTATGAAATATGCGAAGCGCCTTCAATCGTTGATGCTCAGTGCATTGTTCATGGCGGTGGCCTTGCCGGCGCAAGCTGTGGTCGATATTCAGGGTGGGCCGGCGGTATTGCAGTTGAACTTGCAACCGCCCGTTACGCAAATCGCGCGCGATATTTACTGGCTTCATAACTTGTTGATGGTTATCTGCCTAGTGATTTTCGTGGTTGTGTTTGGCGTGATGTTTTATTCGATCTTCAAACATCGCAAGTCGGTGGGTCACAAGGCTGCCACTTTCCATGAAAGCATCAAGGTCGAACTCGCTTGGACGATCGTTCCCTTTTTGATCGTGATTGCGATGGCGTTGCCGGCGACTAAAACCGTCGTGGCAATGAAAAACACCTCCGGTGCCGATATCACTATTAAGGCAACTGGCATGCAATGGAAGTGGGGTTACGATTACCTGAATGGCGAAGGTGAAGGTATTTCCTTCCTATCGAATCTGAAAACCCCGCGCACCCAGGTGGGCGCGCCCGGCGTGGCACCGACTGAGCCGCGTAGCGACACCTATCTGCTCGAAGTCGATAATGAAGTCGTGGTGCCAGTCAATAAAAAAATTCGCATC